>DASQEB010000563.1:0-13465 GCA_035633875.1 Thermoanaerobaculia bacterium | reverse complement strand
CTCATGACATCCCCCTTTTGATTTGTTTCAAGTCCTTCGTTTTCCTGAACGTCTTCGTCTTCCTTTCTTCCTCGCTCGCACCCGGAGTTGAGAACGGACGAAGGAAGCGAAATCCCTCACCGGCGGACTCTGAGGGGACTGGCCGTCCCCCGTCGTTCTCCTTGCAGGTTCGCATGAGTGCATCCACTGATTGACTGAAGGAGACCGACGAAATGAACGCTCACACCAAATCGCGGCGGCTGCTGGCCGCCCTGCCCCTTCTGCTCGCTCTGTTCCTGCTGGCCGGCGCTCCGGCCCAGGCCGAAACGGTGACCGGGACGTTCCGGTATGTCGATTACGAGGACTTCGGGAATTTATATGACAACGTCTCGCGGCCGATCGCCCACGCCAAGGTGGAGATCTGGCGCCTCGCCCCGCGATTCCTCGGGATCTGGAGCTGGGGGATGGACCGCCGGGTCTGGACGGACGCCAACGGCTCCATCAACGTCGACATGCCCTGGGTGGCCCCCGGGGTGGTCTACGCCCTCCGGGTGTACGCGGCCAATGAGCACATGACCCTCTGGTGGCACGACACGCCGCACGTGGGGGAGTCTTTCTACCAGGAGACTCCCGAGCAGACCGTTCAGAGTCCCGGCCAGGTCCTCGACTTCACCCATCGCTTCGACGAGCTCGAGGCCGCCCAGGCCTACAACATCGCCAGCGCGGCCTGGTACGCCGGCGAGTACGTGAAGCACGTGTACGCCGACCTGCCGACGGCGAACGCGCAGACCACCGACTGGGACAAGACCTTCTACGAGCCCGCGGGCAATACGATGCAGATCTACTCGCTCCACGCCTTCCGGGACTCGACGATCATTCACGAGTACGGCCACTTCATCCAGGACCAGATCGGCACTCTCCTCTGGGAGCCCACGATCCACCAGTTCTGCACCGTCTCCGATCCCGGGCTCGCGTGGATGGAAGGCTTTGCCGAATACTTCGAGCTTGCGGTGGCGCGAACGCTTCCGAGCAACCTCCTGAGGGGACCGTTCACCTCGCTGGAGAACTTCTCGGCGAGCGATTGCAGCGGAGCGACCCCCCGGGACAGCATCGAGGGCGTCATCGCGGCGACGCTGTACGACCTGGTGGATCCGGCCAACGAGTGGCACGACTGGGTCGTCGACATGGACTGGTACATCCTGTCCATCCTGGACAACGAGCTGGCCAACTCGCGGCCGAACATCTGGGACTTCCGCAACGCCTGGCACGCGCGGGGTCTGAACGGCCGGGACCTGGACCGCATCTACGCCCAGCATGGCCTGATTCCGCACTTCCAGGACGCGGATTTCGTCAGCCAGTCCGTGCCGACGGCCATGGTCGCGGGCCGCAGCTACACGGTGTCGGTCTCGATGCGCAACACCGGCTCGACGACCTGGAAGCTCGACCAGCAAGTCCTGGGCTCCCAGAGCCCCCAGGACAATCTGACCTGGGGCCTCCATCGGGTCCCCATGGGGTGGTGGACGGCGCCTCCGGGTGAGGTGGTGACGTTCTCCTTCAACGTGACGGCTCCCGCGACCCCGGGCTCGTACACCTTCCAGTGGCGGATGGTGCAGGATGGGGTGGAGTGGTTCGGCGCCACGACCCCGGCCGTCCAGGTCGCCGTCACCGCGGGCGTCCAGAGCGCGCAGTTCGTCTCGCAGTCCGTCCCGGGCAGCATGACGGCGCGCGGGACCTATGCGGTCTCGGTGACGATGCGCAACAACGGGGAAACGACCTGGAACCCCGGCACCCACTTCCTGGGTTCCCAGAATCCCCAGGACAACCTCAACTGGGGCCTCAGCCGGGTCGGGCTGCCAGTTGCGGTGCCTCCGGGCGGGCAGGTGACCTTCAACTTCAACGTCACGGCGCCCTCCTGGGGCGGCGACTGGCCCTTCCAGTGGCGGATGCTCCAGAACGGCATCGGCTGGTTCGGCGACCTCACCCAGAACGTGTTCGTCGGAGTCGAGGAGCCGCCGCCGACGTGCAGCTCCACGGCGTGCTCCAGCGAGTGCATCGCCTCCGGGTGCCGCGGTGGGAGCTGCATGGGCAACGAGTGCTTCTGCATGCGGTGCCTGTGAGCCCTAGTACGGCGTCCAACCAGAGCTCGTAGGGGCGGCCCGTGTGGCCGCTCCTACCGGCTGACCCCCTTCGATTCCAGGCAGCCCCGCAGGTCGGACATGCCGCGGTAGACGAGGTTTTCGGCCTTCTTTCCGGTCCAGCCCATCAGCCTCCCGATCTCGGGGACGCTGTGGCCCTGGAGGTTGAGGGTCACGGCGGAGCGGCGGGGGGCGACCATGCGGCCGAGGCAGTCGCGGATGGCCCGGCCCACCTCCCGGCCGGCGGAGGCCCGCTCGGGGTCGGGACCCGGGGCCGCCGGGTCGTACGGCGTGGCCTCTTCGTCTTCGCCGGAGCCCTCGATCGAGACCTCCTGGCGGCGGCGCAGCCGCCGGATCTCGTCCACGAGGGCGCTGTAGGCGGTCTTCTTGAGGTAGAACGCGGAGAGCTCGGCCGTGCCCTCCTTCTTGCGCTGGATCTCCATCACCCGCATCAGCGCCACCTGGACGAGGTCGTCCGCCCGGTCGGCCATCCAGCGCGGGCAGATCCGGTCGACGGCGCGCACCAAGTCCTTGTGGAGCTGCTGGAAGTCCTCCTGACTTCCCCAAGGACCTCTTTGAGTATCTGAAATCACCGAAAGAGTCTCCAGAGAAACCCGAACGGCGCATAGCCTACTACGTCCGAGCGGGCCGACCGCTTCCTTCTCCGCGTATGTTCCGGTAGCATATTGTTGATTGACAGCCCGCGAATGCTGGGAGGCTCCGGGCGTGGAGGAGGTGCCCTCAATGAGATTCTTGCACGCTTTCCCCCGAGTGGCCGCTCCGGCGGCTCTCGCCCTCGCTCTGCTCGCCGCTCCGGCGCCGTCCGGAGCGCAACTGGCTCCCCTGGGACCGCAGTTCCAGGTCAATCCGCTGGCGCCGCTCGCCAACGAGGCGTTCGCCTCGGTCGCCTCGGACGCGGCCGGGAACTTCGTGGTGGTGTGGCGCCAGGTGCTGCCCGGCGTGGACGCCTACGGGATCCATGCCCGGCTCTACGATGCTCTCGGAAACCCCCTGTCCGGGCCGATCCAGATCCACCAGCAGCCGGCGAGCGTCGCAACCGAGGCGGCCGTGGCCATGGATGAAGAGGGCAATTTCGTGGTGGCTTGGACCTCTTCCTCGAATCCGGGCGACCTGGAGGCGCCGCCTCGGGTGGTCGCTCGCTGGTTCGATCGCACGGGCACGCCGCGGAGTGGAGAGGTTGTCGTGGGCGATGGTTCCTTCCCCGACGTGGCGATGAGGGGCGTGGGCGGGGTCGCGGTGGTCGTCTGGCAAAAGGTCGTCGACGGGCGGTCTTTCGTGTTCTTGCGGGGGTACAGCTTCGGCGGCGTGGCCGTCGAGCCCGAGATCCAGGTGAGCGAGGAGCCGTCCGCTTCCCCTGTCCATCCCCGGGTGGACCGGAGTCCGTCGGGCGCCGTCGCCGTCGTCTGGCAGGAGGACGATCCGGAGGACTCGGTCGCAGTGGCGACGGTGAAGCTCCGGATTCTCTCCGGCGGCCTCGAGGTCGGACCCGTCGAGGTCGCCGGACAGGCCGAGGTCCAGGACCGGCCGGACGTGGTCTTCGGGAAGCTCGACCAGGTGTTCGTCGTGTGGCGGCGCGCGAACGGGATCTTCGGCCGGCTCTATGACCAGACCGGGGAACCTCTGACCGGCATTCTCAAGCTGGACAGCGGCGCTCCCCAGTTCTCCAGCGTGGCGGAGAACCCCCGGGTGTCGAGCGACGGCTCGGGGAGCTTCCTGGCGGTCTGGAGCAACCGGGTGGGGGCTGCGGCCCAGGTCCAGGACATCTACGGCCGCCTGCTCGACGCGGAGGGGCGGCTTCTGGGCAACGAGATCCGCATCACCACGGCTCTTCCGGAGTCCGATCACCAACTCCGGCCGGACGTGGCGGGCCTTCCTGCCGGCTTCGTGGTGGTCTGGGAAGACAGCTTCGACAAGGTCCTCGGCCAGCGGCTGGGGCAGGCCGGCGGAGCCCTGCGCTTCCGGGAGGCCGGGATCGTCGTCAACGAGGGGGCCGGCTCCGTGACGATCTTGGTCGAGCGTGGCGGCCAGGCCGGCGCGGTGTCGGTCTCCTACCGGACCGAGAACGGCACGGCGAAGGCGGGGGAGGACTACGTCGCCACCTCCGGCACCCTTGGGTGGGCGGCCGGCGACACGGTCCCGAAGCCGATCACGGTCCCCCTGATCAACGACCGGATTCAGGAGGACGGCCGCGAGAGTTTCTCGCTCGTGCTCGAGAGCCCCACGGGCGGGGCCACGCTGGGGGATCCCGTCCGGTCTACCGTCACCGTGGTCGATGACGACGGATGGCCGACGGCTCTGGGAGGGGAGGTCGAGGCCGCCGCCAGCACGGAAGAGAACTGGCCTGCCCATTCCGCTGTCGCGATGGACCCGTTGGCGCCGGCCGGCCGCTTCGCCCTGGCCTGGGTCGAGGACTTTCCCCTCGGTCCCCAGAGGATCCTGGGACGGATCTACTCGGGAGCGGAGACCCCCTCGGGTTCCGTTTTCGAGCTCGGCTCCGGCCAGGCTCCCGCCCTCGCCTGGTCTGCCCAGGGCCTGACGGCGGTGTGGTTGGGTTCCGAGGCGATCGAGGGGCGCCGCATCTCGAACGGTGGGACCCCGCTGGGAGCGCCGTTCCAGATCAGCGGACCGAGCCGCCCAACGTCGAGCTTTTTCGCCAACAGCCCGGCGATCGCGGTGAACCGTCGGGGAGACGCCGTGGTGGTCTGGCAAGGGTTCGATCCGCTGAACGTGGACCGGTTCAGCGCTGACGTCTTCGCCCGCCGGCTCGGTCCTGCCGGACAACCCGCCGGCGGCGAGATCGTCGTGAACCTCCAGCGGCCGGGGGCTCAGGACCAGCCGGACGTTGCCATGGGGCCGGATGGCTCCTTCGTCGTGGTCTGGCGCGGTCCGGCGAGCAACCTGGCCACGGTGGAGATCTTCGCCCGCCTTTTCAACTCCGACGGGACCCCGCGCGGCCCCGAGTTTCGGGTGAACACGACGAACCGGGGAGACGAGATGACCCCTTCGGTGGCCGTCGACGCCTCCGGCAACTTCCTCGTCGTCTGGGTCGGCGAGAGCTCCTCCTCCGCGTTCCACGACATGTTCGGCCAGTTCTTCGATGCCCAAGGACGGAAGGTCGGGGGCGAATTCCGGGTCAACACCTACACCGACCAGGATCAGGTCCAGCCCCGGGTGGAGGCCATGACCGCCGGCGGCTTCGTGGTGGTGTGGGCGAGCGGCTTCGAGACGCCCCACTCTCTCCCGGGTCCTGTGGGGCAGGACGGCGATCTCCTCGGCATCTTCGGCCAACGCTACGACGGCCAGGGCCGCCGCGTGGGAGCCGAGTTCCCGGTCAACCTTTCGACGGTAGGCAACCAGCAGTTCCCCGACCTCGCCACCGGGCCGGGCGGCCGGTTCGTCGTGACCTGGACGAGCTTCGCGAAGCTCGACACCATCGCCTCGGACTTCGACGTCCGGATCATGGCCCGCTCCTTCACCTCCGCCTTTCAGTGCCAGCCGAGCGCGACCACGATGTGCCTCAACAACGGCCGCTTCCAGGTCCGTACGCGGTGGCGCACGGCGGACGGCCAGCAGGGCGAGGGCCAGGCCGAGGGCCTCTCCCACGAGACCGGCTTCTTCTGGTTCTTCGGCCGGGAGAACGTGGAGATGATCGTCAAGGCCCTGGACGGCTGCGGCGTCAACCAGCGGTTCTGGGTCTTCGCCGGAGGCCTGACCGACGTGGAGGTGGAGATGGAGGTCACGGACACGTCCACGGGCGCGGTGCGGACCTACCTCAACCCGCGGGGCAACGCCTTTCTGCCCATCCAGGACACCTCCGCCTTCCCGACCTGCGACGTGTCCGGGCCGGGCGATCCCCTCCCGCCGATCCCCGAGCCCACGGCCTGCGGCGGCGCGCCCGCCGCCATCGCGCTCGCCGGCGGGCGCTTCCGGGTGGACGTCGAGTGGGGCACGAGCGACGGCACGACGGGCCGGGGCCAGGGCGTGCAGCTCACCCCCGACACCGGCTACTTCTGCTTCTTCGACACGGACAACGTCGAGCTGGTGGTGAAGGTGCTGAACGGCTGCCCCGTGAACCAGCGCTACTGGGTCTTCTCCGGAGGGCTCACCGACGTCGAGGTGCGGATGACGGTCACGGACACGTTGCGGGGAGAGACCCGGGTCTACACCAACCCCCGGGGCCGGGCGTTCCAGCCGGTGCAGGACACGTCGGCGTTCGCGACGTGCCAGTAGTCTCTCCTCTGGGAGCGCCGGCGACAGCAGAGGACGAAGAGCGGGGAGGACGCAGAGCTCGAACTGTCGCGATCTCGCCCGGCAGCCTGCCGGATTGCCGCAAGATCGTGGCACGTCCGCCCCGCGCCGCCTGCGGATTGCAACACTGCGGGATTCCACAAGAGATTTTTGCGGCAAACTTCAGTGACATTGCAACACGACGACGGCAGCGAGCCTCTCGGAAACCCTGCAGCGCCGTTTTCGAAGCTCACTTTGCGGCATTCCCCCGTTGTCTCTGGAGAGATTTTCCTTGAGCTGTTGCAATGCTTTGCTGTCGGGAGGCGTGGACGGCGTGCATTGCAACATTCAGGAGTCGCTTTGCGACATTTCGCAGCATACTCGCAGCAGTTGGAAGGGGGAATGGAACGTCCAAAGTTTTCTTTGCGGCATTCTGTGCCTTCATTGCAACAGGGAAGAGATCGAGCACTTCGCTGCAACCGCGTTTTGCGGCATTTCAAGGCCTCGAAGCATCGCGCCAAATCTTCTTTGCAACATCATGAGCCTTGACTGCGGCGCTTCAAGGGGGGAATGTCGCATGTTGAGCTTTGCTTGCGGCATTCCCCCGCTTCTTCGCGGCATTGACCTGCGGGTTTGCGGCACTTTGCGGCGGAGGGGGTTTTCGCTTACTTTGCCCGGTCGTCCACCCAGATCCGCACGGTCTCGTTCGTGCCGTTGACGGTCATCAATTCGCCCTCTCCCCTCCGCGCCAGGGCGCGCAGGGCGGCGCCAATGTTGAGCTCGTCGCCGGAGCCGGAGAGGAGGGCGCTGACGACGTCCAGCGGCATCTTGATCTCCACCTCCTCGCGACCGGCACCCGTCTCCAGGGCGTGGACGTGGAGGTAGTCCCCGCGCTTCTCGATGTGGACCCTGGAGTCCTTCTCCTTGACCCGGATGAGGGTGGCGTCGGGGCTGCGCTGGAGCTCGTCCCACAGGCTCCGGAGGTCCGAGACTTCGTAGTCCCGGTCGTTGTACCGGATGCGCCCCGACTCCCGCGCTTCACGGGGGATGAAGCCGTCCATCTTCTCCAGGGCCGAGAGGGGGAGGTTGATCTCGACGGCGGTGTCTCCCTTGCCCTCGTTCACCTGGACGTGGATCCAAAGGTCCTCCGCCATGACCCGGCCCGCTGCGAGCGCCCCGGCGAGAAGGGCGATGCCGGCGATCTTTCTGGTGCTCATTCGTGGTCTCCTTCGTTCATTCCGTGTCCGTTCGTTCGTCTGCTCACCTCGCAAGACGAAGGCCGGGGGCCGGACGTTTCAAGGTAGACTTCGGCGGCCCGACCCAAGGAGAGAACGATGCTGGACCGCCGCCGCTTCCTCACCCTCGCCACCACCGGTGCCGCCGCCCCCGCCGGGCTCCTCTTCGGTGAAGAGGTGAAGGGGGACGGGATCACGGCCCAGGACCTGGCCGCTGCCGGAAAGATCGTCGGGCTCGAATTCACTGAAGAGGAACGCAAGCTCATGCTGGAGGACCTCCAGGAGCAGCGAGAGGACTACCGCAAGCTCCGCGAGGTCCACCTGGACAACTCCGTTCCGCCGGCCCTCCGCTTCGATCCGGACCCCGAGAGCGCTCCGGCCGCACCGGTGCAGGCCGGTCCCTTCCGGTGGAGCGAGCCCGCGCCGGGAGCGGTCCCCGCGGATCTCGAAGAGCTGGCTTTCTGGCCGGTGGCGCGCCTCGCTCCTCTGGTCCGGGAGGGGACGGTCCGCTCCGTGGACTTGACCCGCATGTACCTCGCGCGGCTGAAGCGCCTCGACCCGAAGATCCTCGCCGTGGTCACCTCGACCGAGGAGCGGGCTCTGGAGGCCGCCGAGCGGGCGGACCGGGAGATCGCCGCCGGCACGTACCGCGGCCCCCTCCACGGCATCCCCTGGGGGGCCAAGGACCTCCTCGCGACCCGCGGCTACCGCACGACCTGGGGCTCCGTGCCGTTCAAGGAGCAGGTGATCGACGAGGACGCCACCGTGGTCGAGCGGCTGGACCGGGCCGGCGCCGTGCTGGTGGCCAAGCTCTCCCTGGGCGAGCTCGCCATGGGCGACGTCTGGTTCGGCGGCATGACGCGCAACCCGTGGAACCTGGAGCAGGGCTCTTCGGGCTCGTCCGCCGGCTCGGCCGCGGCCACCGCGGCCGGCGGGGTCGGGTTCACGATCGGCAGCGAGACCCTGGGCTCGATCGTTTCCCCCTGCACCCGGACGGGCGCCACGGGCCTGCGCCCGACCTTCGGCCGGGTGCCCCGCACCGGCGCGATGGCTCTCTGCTGGAGCCTGGACAAGCTCGGACCCATCTGCAGGAGCGTCGAGGACTGCGCCGCCGTCTTCCACTCCATCCACGGCGCGGACGGCCGGGACGCCACCGCCGTCGACCGCCCCTTCGCGTGGAATCCGGACCTGGACGTGCGGAAGCTCCGGGTGGGCTACGTCAAGGCCGCCTTCGAGGCGAAGCCCCAGGAGGGCCGGGAGGAGTGGCATGCCTTCGACCTCGCCACCCTGGAGGCCTTGCGCAAGCTGGGCGTGGATCTCAAGCCCATCGAGCTGCCGAGCCTCCCCGTGGGTCCGCTCATCCTCATCATCACCGCCGAGTCCGCCGCGGCCTTCGATGAGCTGACCCGCAGCGGCCAGGACGACGCCCTCGTCCGCCAGACCCGCGACGCCTGGCCCAACTCCTTCCGCGCCGGGCAGACGATCCCCGCCGTGGCCTACATCCAGGCCAACCGCGTCCGCACCCTGCTGATGCGGGAGATGGAGAAGATCACGGCGGACCTGGACGCCTACGTCTGCCCGACCTACGGCGGCGGCAACCTCCTCCTCACCAACCTGACCGGCCATCCCGCCGTGGTGGTGCCCAACGGTTTCCGCAAGGACGGCACACCCACGAGCATCACCTTCACGGGGAGGCTGTGGGGGGAGGCGGCGGTGCTCGCGCTGGCGAAGGCGTACCAGGACGCGACGGGGTTCCACCTCAAGACGCCGAAGCTTTAAGAAACGTTACAGCCGCTCGAGCTCCTCGATTCGCTCCTTGACCAGGTCGAACCCGCCTTGCCAGAAGCTGCGGTCGGTCATGTCGATGCCGACCTCGGCGAGGATGGCCTCGGGGCGGGCGGAGCCGCCGTAGGCGAGGAGGCGCAGGTAGCCGGGCTTGAAGGCCTCGCCCTCCTCCTGGTAGCGCCGGTAGAGGGCGAGGACCAGGAGCTGGCCGAAGCTGTAGGCGTAGCAATAGAACGGCGTCTGGTAGATGTGGGGGATCGACAGCCACTCGTAGCGGAACTCGGTCGCGATCTCCACGCTGTCGCCGAACTGCTCCTGGAGCTTCGCCATGTACATGTCGGAGAGCTCCTCCGCCGAGCGGCCGGCGCGGATGGCGTCGTGGGCCTCCAGCTCGAAGAGGACGAAGTAGGCCTGCCGGAGCACGGTGGCGTAGACGTCGTCCACGGCCGCAGCGAGGATCTCCCGCCGGATCAGCGGATCGCTCTCCTCGCGCAGCAGCCGGTCGGTCATCAGCATCTCGCCGAAGACCGAAGCGGTCTCGGCGAGCGGAAGGGAGGCGTGCTGGGTGAGGAGCGAGTGGTCCTCGGCCAGCATGCTGTGGACGGCGTGGCCGAGCTCGTGGGCGAGGGTGGCCACGTCCCGCACCCGGCCGGCGTAGTTGACCAGCACCCAGGGGGTGAACTGGGGGAGGACGGTCGAGCAGAAGGCGCCGCCGCGCTTGCCCTTCCTGGGCTCGCTGTCCACATGGCTCTGGGCGAAGACCCGCTCGGCGTGGGCCGCGAAGTCCGGATGGAAGTCCTCGAAGGTCTCGAGGACCGAGCGCACCGCGTCGGGGTAGGGGACGTGGCGGTCCGAGGCGGCGAGCGGCGCGTAGACGTCGTAGCGGCGCAGGCGGTCCATCCCCAGCCAGCCGGCCTTCAGACGGAAGTAGCGCTGGAAGATGGGCGCGTTCTCCCGCGCGACCTCCAGGAGGACCTCGACCGCCCGGTCGGGAATGTCGTTGTCGATGTTGCGCACGGCGATGGGGGAGGGATAACCCCGCAGGCCCACCATCTCGTCGTACCAGTCGCGCACCCGGCTGGCGTAGATCTGCCCGAGGACCGCCGCCTCCTGGGAGTAGACCCGGTACAGCTCCTGGTAGGCCGCGGCGCGCAGGTCGGCCCGGGGCGAGAAGGCGTAGCCCATGAGCTCGTCCCGGGTGAGGGTTCTCCTCTCGCCGTCCACCTCGAGGTGGAACTCGAGGCGGTTGGTGAGCATCGAGTAGAGGGTGAGGACGGTGCTGACACCGTTGTCGTCCTTGATGTTGATGATCTGTTCGGACTTCTCGTCGAGCGTGTAGGGCTTGAAGCGGCGCAGGTCCTCCAGGTAGTGGCGGTAGTCGCCGTGCTCCCGGGGGGCGGGCAGCAGGCGCTCGGCCTCGTCGTCCGGGAGGCTGCGCCACCACAGGGTGAAGAAGAGGATGCGGTTGCCCGCGGCCGTGGTCGCCTGGCGCACCCGGTTGCGGAAGGTCAGAGCCTCCTGGCTGCCGGTGTCGGAATAGAACCAGAGGGAGCCGTAGCCGCTGATCACCTGCATGGTCTCGGACAGGGTCTCGTACTGGCGCAGGATGTCGAGGAACTGCCGCGGGTCCATCCGCGGGTCGAGCTCGGCGCGCCGCGCCTCGAAGGCGGCCACGGCCGCCTCCAGGCCGGCGAGACGCTCGGCAATCACCGTCTCGGTGGGCTCGGGGAGGAGCTCGGAAAGGTCCCATCCCCCCAGGTGGTACGTCTTCATCGTGCTGGTGATGACTGCCATGTGTTCGCTCTCTCCTGACCTGCGTGTCGTCTTCGTGAACGGAAGTGGGCTCTCCGACGTGCCGCTTGGTTATTTTAGACGAGGTTCGGGCACGATGACCGCCGCGACCCCCGCTTCCCGGGCCAGCTCGTTGAAGGCCTGGAGATCCGACCGCCAGATCTCGGCGAGCTTCGCCAACTCGGCGTCGATGGCCGCGATCAGCTCGTCCTTGACCTGGATCGCCTGAGCCGTGGGCCGGTAGTCGCCGATCGAGACCGACCCGGCCACGGCGTTGAGCTTGTCGTTGAGCCGGATGGGGAAGTTGAGCGGATCCTGGGAGCTCCGGTTCCTGGTCTGGTAGAGCGCCTCCTCGACCACGGTCATCTTCTTGTCCAGCGCCCTGGCCGCGTCCACTACACCCTTGGCCTCGTCCTTGCCGCGCAGCCGTTTCCTGGTGTCGTCGAGCTGCGCGCGCACCTCGCGGATGCGGCGGATGGCGTCGTGGGTCTCGGTGAGCTTGGTCGCCACCTGCATCAGGAACTGATGCTGGGCCTCCAGGTCCGCCTGGGTGGAGCTGGAGCGCGGGTCCTTGCGGATCTCGAAGGGCTGGGTCAAGGTCTCGCCCCCCACGGTGAGGCGGGCCTGGTAGCTGCCGGGCACGGCCAGGGGAGCCGGCGGGTCGCCGCTCCACAGGATCATGCCGGGGAACTTCCTGCCCTGGGGCCAGGTCATGTCCCAGACGAAGCGGTTGAGCCCCGCCTCGGTAGGGAGCTTCGGCTGCTCCTCCTCGGCCTCGTCCTTCTCCTCCTCCTCTTCCTCCTGCTTCTCGGCCTCGCCACCCTTGTCCTTGGCCCTCTCGGCACTCCTCTCCTCGACCGGCTCCTCGGGTTGGGCACTTTCCTCTCTGCCCTCGCCGGCCGGGGCGGGCTTGACCTCCTCCTTCGCCTCGGCGGGCTTGCCCTCGAAGGTGCGGAGGACCTTGCCGTCCGCCGTGAGGATCTCCAGCTTGACGTTCTTCGCCTCCTTGGCCGGCGGGGCCTCGGGCAGGTAGTAGTGGATCACCGCGCCCGTGGGCGGGTTCTGCCCGCGGTTGCCGCCGCCGCCGAAGAAGCCGCCGCCCCCCTGCAGCCGCACGGCCGGGCTCACGGGGAAGAGATGGGGCGCCTTGCCCGCGAAATCCCGCGATTCGGCGAGGCTCCGCAGCGGGGTCAGGTCGTCCAGCACCCAGAAGCCGCGGCCCTGGGTGGCGGCCACGAGGTCGTTGTCCTTCACCGCCAGGTCGGTCACCGGGACGATGGGCAGGTTGAGCTGCAGCGGCTGCCAGCGGGCGCCGTCATCGAAGGAGACGTAGACGCCCCGCTCCGTGCCGGCGTAGAGGATCCCCCGCCGGACCGGGTCCGCCCGGATGACGCGGGTGAAGTGCATCGGGTCGATCCCGTTGTCGATGCGCGTCCAGGTGGCGCCGTAGTCGGTCGTCCGGTAGAGATAGGGCCGGAAGTCGTCCGACTTGTACATCGTCCCGGCCACGTAGAGGCCCCCCTTCTCGAAGGGGTGGGCCTCGATCGAGTTGATCTGGATCCACTCCGGAATGCCTTTCGGGGTAACGTTCGTCCAGGTCTTCCCGGCGTCGCGGGACACGTGGACGAGGCCGTCGTCCGAGCCGGTCCACAGCACCCCACGCTCCAGGGCGGACTCGGCCACGGCGAAGATCGTGCCGTAATACTCGACGCTCGTGTTGTCCTTGGTGATCGGGCCGCCCGAGGGGCCCTGCCTGGACTTGTCGTTGCGGGTGAGGTCCGGCGAGATCGGCTCCCAGCTCTGCCCCTCGTTCGTCGACTTGAACAGGACGTTGGCCGCCGCGTAGAGCGTGTTCGGGTCGTGGGGCGAGAAGAGGATGGGGAAGTTCCACTGGAACCGGTACTTGAGCTCCGCCGCGCCCGCGCCCATGGGGTCGTTCGGATAGATGTTGACGTCCCGGAACTCGCCCGTGTCGTGGTTGATCCGCATGAGCAGGCCGCCGTAGGAGCCGCCGTACACGATGTCGGGGTTCTGCGGGTCGGCCACGACGTGGCCGCTCTCGCCGCCGGCCGTCTCCTCCCAGTCGTCCGGACCGATGCCGGCCCCCGTGCCTCGCGAGAGGATGCGCACGGCCGAGTTGTCCTGCTGCGCGCCGAGGATGCGGTACGGGAAGCTGGTATCCGTGGACACGCGGTAGAACTGGGCCGTGGGCTGGTTGTCCTGGCCCGTCCAGGTCCGGCCGCCGTCCTCGGAGACGTTGGCGCCGCCGTCGTTGGACTCGATCATCCGCAG
>DASQEB010000562.1:0-16411 GCA_035633875.1 Thermoanaerobaculia bacterium | reverse complement strand
CCCGCAGGATGGGCGGGGTGGCGCTGTCGTCGGAGAGGATGTCGAGGCCATTGTCCTCGCCAGGCTCGGCGGAGATGACCACGCCGTTGTTCGTGGCGATCCCGTCGAGCCAGTCTTCGATCAGCCTGCGCCCGGCGGGAGTGATCGGGGCCGAGGCCGTGACATTGTTGGTGCTGGTCTTGGGCATCAGCCCCATTTTGGTCGTCAAGCGGTCGACGTCGACGTTCTCGGCGCCGGCCGTCTCCCAGAGCACGCCGGAGAGAGCGCTGTTCCAGGAGGCGTCGCGCTCGCTCCAGGCCCGCCGCAGCGGGTAGATCCCGTAGTTGTCGGTGGTGGCGCTCGAGCTGCCGCTGCCGATCTGCACGACCAGCTCAGCCTGGAGGATGTTGGCGCCGGCCGGCAGGCCGGTGAGCGGCCAGGTAAGCAGGGCGCTCCGTGCGTCGGCGGCGCCGTCCAGCTCGATCAGCGTGCTACTCCCCGCGGTCCTGTCCATGCTCCGCTTGTCGATGAAGGTGCCCGCGCTCGGGATCAGATCGATCTGGCGGACCCGGCACGGGTCGCACACCGTGCCCGTCAGCTTGGCGTAGAAAAGGCCGTCGGTCCGATCGTTCAGGTGCTGATGGACCTGGACGGCCAGAACGTTGGTGCCGGCCGTGAGCCGCGTCCGCGGGATCGTGGCCGTCACGGTCGTCCGGGTGGTGGTGTTGGCCGTCGTGTCGGGCAGGGCCGTGCCGGTAGGCATGCCGCTGCGCAGGATCTCGACGCCGTTCAGGAACACGATCACGCCGTTGTCGCGCCGGACCTCGAGGGTGAGGTCCTGCTGGAAGAGGTTGGGATCGTCCACTTCGAAGGCGAGACGGGCGTAGGTCGCATAGACCCCGTTGCCGGCCGGCTGGACGGGAGACCCGATGGCCTCGCTGGTGCCCCAGCCGAGAGGAGCGAAGTCGTTCGGCCAAGCCGCGTCGTCGAAGTTGGACGCGTTCCAATTCGCAGGCCAGCTCTGGGCTTCCTGGCTGGTCGCGGGCGTCCGGTGCTTCCAGGCCGCGTTCTGGGGGACGAGGTCGATCGAGCGGCACGTGATCCGGAAGCCGGCGTCGAGCGTGAGGTCGGCCTCTCCGGGGGCGATGGTGAAGACGTCCGTCTCGCCGGTCGACGTGTGGATGTTGCTGTCGTTCGGGCTCTCGGGGTTGGTCCCCTTACCGGTGATGGTCCAGCCCGGAGCCTCGAAGCGGAGCTTGTAATCGCCGGGCAGGACGTTGTCGAACCGGTACGTGCCGTGGCCGAGAGGAGAGCCGGGCCCTGCGGTGACCGTGGACGCGATTTCAGTGCCGGCCGCGGTCAGCAGGCGGACGGTGACGCCGCCGAGGCCGGGCTCGCCGGCGGTCTGCAGGCCGTCGTTGTCGAGGTCCCGCCAGGCGAGGTCTCCGATCTGCCCGACGCCCGGAGGAATGAGACCGACGTCGAGGGACTGGAGGCGCTGGCTCGGCGCGAGCGGGACGACCGCGGTGCGGCCATCGGCGCCGGCGTCGCTGTCGGCGTCGTCGCTGCCGGCGTCCTGGGCCGTGAAGGTGTATCCGGCCGGGGCCACCACGCGCACCTGGTAGTCGCCCTCGCCGAGGTTGCCGAAGAGGTAGCTGCCGACCCGGGTGGTCTGGGTGGCCAGGAGCGCGCCCACGCCGTCGTAGAGCTCGACGGTGACCCCGTCGATGCCGGGTTCGCCGGGATCCTGGACGCCGTCTTCGTTGAGGTCGGCCCACACGCGGTCGCCGATCTCGGCCTGCAGGGGGATGACGGTGAGCACCGTCTGCACGATCAGGTCGCGGTTGTAGCGGTCCGTGGTGGCGTCCTTGGTGTCCCGCATCTCGTGGCTCAGCTCGAGGTGGAGGAACTGGCCATTGGCGGAGCTCGCGTCGGTCGAGCAGATGTTGCTCGAACCGTTGATGAAGCGGCCCTGGACGCTGTTGGTCCCGCACTTGAAATTGTCGTCGCCGGTGCGGTTGCAGGAATTCCCCGGGTTGGGGAGAGGGTCGCCCGCCACCAGCCTCATGCGGCGCTCGAGCTCGTCGGCAAAGGCGTTCGAGAGGGAGAGCGGGCTCGTGGTGTCGTCCGTGCTCCCGTCGCTTGCCGAGAACTCCGGCGAGGTGGAGCCGTGGCCGTGGAGCTGCAGGCTCACCATGGCCGGCTGGTCGAAGGCGACGAGCTCGTTGAACTCCTCGAAGAAGGTCTCGTGGTTGTGGGCCATGTCCGAGCGGCGGTAGGTCGTGGCCCCCTCGCAGGCGTCGCTGTTCTCCGGGCAGAGGCTCGCGAGGTCCATCTCCGTGCAGCGGTGGGCGCCCGCGAAGAAGAACGCCCGGGCGCCGCTCGCCCGGAAGATCTCGGCCCCCAGCACTGCCGTCTCCTGGTCGGCGCGCGGATGGGGCGCCTGGACCACCAGATGGCGCTGAACCCGGTTGGCCGGGCGCACGAAGAAGAAGCCGCGGCCGTCGACATTGCCGCTCTTCGGGCGCAGGAGATACAGGGACTCGTTGCCGTTGCCGGTGTCGCGGAATTCGACCACCTCGTAATTGACGTCGCCGGCCGCCAGGTTGGCGGCGGCCCAGTTTCCGGCGAGCAGCTCGGTCACCGCCTCGTTGAAGTTGGTGAGCGCCGTGCTGTCGGGCTCGACATAGCCGTTCTCGCCCTTGCCGGCAAGGGCCTTGACGGTGTTGGCGGTCCAGGTCCGGAGATCGTCGTTGACGATCGCAGGCTCCGTCGCCACCGCGGCCGGAGCGGTGGCGAGCGTCGCGAGAATCCGGGATAGAAGAAGCACCTTCTTGGAAAGCATCGCGTCGATTCCTCCTGGCGCGCTCGGCGCCGATCGTTCAAGGTTCCGGGAGGGAGGTCGTCCCCTCACCAGCGAACTACGCAGGAACAATCGAAGACCCGCCAAAGAAAAATTGATCAAAAAAAGAAGAAAAAAGGGTGAGGGGAAAGGCTTTCGACGATCGTTACGATTCTCTTGGGCGGTCGCGGTGGTAAGATCGGCGCGTTGCTCGCTCCGCTCCTCGTCGCCGTTCTTCTCCTTCCGCCCGAGCCCGCTCCGGCCCGGGAGGAGGTCTTCGTGGACCGCGCTGCCGCCTGGGGGCTCGACTTCCGGTACCAGAACGGGATGACCGGCGAGCTCTTCTTCCCCGAAATCATGGGAGGAGGGGCCGCGCTCTTCGACTACGACAACGACGGAGATCTGGATGCCTTCCTGGTCCAGGGGCATCCGCTGGCCAAGGGAGGCCCCCCTTCCAAGGGCGGCCGGCTCTTCCGCAACGACCTGGTCGCCCTCGGGAAGAAGAACCCCGAGCCCCGCTTCGTCGACGTGACGGAGGCGAGCGGCATCCGTGCGACCGGCTACGGCATGGGCGTGGCCGCGGGCGACTTCGACAACGACGGCCGGATCGACCTCTATCTCACCAACTTCGGCACCAACCAGCTCTGGCGCAACAAGGGGGACGGTCGGTTCGAGGACGTCACCGCCAAGGCCGGGGCGGATGACCCGCGCTGGAGCGTGAGCGCCTCACCAGTGGACCTCGACCGGGACGGCTGGCTCGACCTCTACATTGCCAATTACGTGGACTTCTCCCTGGAGAACAACGTCCGCTGCTACGCCGCGAGCAGCCGGCGGGACTACTGTGGGCCTTCGAGCTTCCAGCCCGTGCCGGACCGGCTGCTGCGCAACCGGGGGAACGGGACCTTCGAGGACGTCTCGGTCCGCTCCGGCATCGCCCGCAAGGCCGGACCGGCCTTGGGCGTGGTGGCCGCCGATCTCGACGGCAATGGCTGGCAGGACCTCTACGTGGCCAACGACGGCGCCCCCAATTTCCTCTGGATGAATCAGCGGGACTTCACCTTCCGGGAGGAGGCGTTGTTTGCCGGGGCGGCCCTGAATGCGGCCGGCCAGCCCGAGGCGAGCATGGGAGTGACGGCCGGGGACATGGATGGAGACGGGGATGACGACCTCTTCCTCACCCACCTGACCGGAGAGAAGAACACCTTGTACGTAAACCTTGGGGACGGCCTTTTCGAGGACCGCACCGCCGCCGCGGGTCTCGCCGCCCCGAGCCTCCCCTTCACTGGTTTCGGGACGCTCTGGCTGGACTACGACAACGACGGCTGGCTCGACCTGCTGGCCGCCAACGGCGCCGTGCGCCTCCTGGACGACAAGGCCCGCCAGGGCGATTCATATCCCTTCGCGCAACGGGCCCAGCTCTTCCGGAATCTGGGGAGCGGGCGCTTCGTCGAAATCCCCGGAGGTGAGGCGGGCGCGCCGTTCCGGGAGGAGGCCGTGGGCCGCGGCGTCGCCTTCGGAGACGTGGACAACGACGGCGACACGGACGCGCTGGTGGTCAACAGCAACGGCCCGGCCCGCCTGCTGATCAACCAGGTGGGCAGCCGCCGTCCCTGGCTCGGCCTCCGCCTGACCGGCCCAACCGGACGGGACCTTCTGGGGGCGCGGGTCACCGTTTTTCGCAAGGGCGCCCCAGCCCTGGTGCGGCGGGCCGCGACGGACGGCAGCTACGGGTCCGCGAACGATCCCCGGGTGCTGGTGGGGCTCGGTGACTCCTCCGAGGTAGAGAAAGTCCGGGTGAACTGGCCGGACGGCCGGAGCGAGATCTTTCCGCCGCCGCCTCTGGGGAGGTACACGACGCTCGTGCAGGGAGAAGGAATTCGATGATCCTCCGCGGTTTCGTTCTCGCCCTTTTGCTATCCTTGCCCCTCGCCGCCCAGCCCGCGGACTTCACCCCCGTCCGCCATCCCGATCTCGCTCCCCTGGAGAAGGCTGTGGCCGAGCAGATCGCCGCCCAGCAGGAGCTCCTGAAGGCGCTCCTGGCCGATCCGGCGGCGAAACCGGCCGAGCTGGCGGACGCCTTCGGTGACCTGGGCCGGGTCTACCACGTCTACGGCCTCGCCGCTCCGGCCGAGGACTGCTATAGGAACGCCGCCCGGCTGGCGCCCGACGCCCCGGCGTGGCCCCATCTCCTGGGCGTGCTCCTCCAGGGGGAGGGGCGGCTGGAGGAGGCGGCCGAGGCGTACGCCCGGGCCCTCGCCCTGCGGCCGGACGACGTCCCCGCCCTGGTCTATCGCGGCGAGATCTTCCTTTCCCAGGGAAAGCTCGACGACGCGTCCGGCGCTCTCCAGCAGGCCCTCGCCCTGGAGCCGGCCACCACGGCGGCCAAAGCCCTCCTGGGGCAGGTGGCCCTGGCGCGGCGGGATTTCAAGGAGGCTGTCCGGCTTCTGGAGGAGGCCCTGACAGAGAAGCCCGAAGCAAACCGTCTTCACTATTCGCTGGGGCTCGCGTACCGGGGCCTCGGAGACCGTGCGAAGGCAGGTGAGCACCTGGCGAAGGCCGGCGCCGTGGGAGTGGCCCCGGCCGATCCCCTGCTGGACGCCCTCTCGGCGCTCCGCACCGGGGAGCGGGTCCACATCGCCCGCGGGCGGACGGCTTTCCGCGCCGGCCGGTGGGCGGATGCGGCCGAGCAGTTCCGCAAGGCGGTGGCCGCCCGGCCGGAGAGCGTCGAGGCACGGGTGAACCTGGGATCGGCCCTCGTGCAGACCGGGGACGCGGACGGCGCCGTGGTCCAGTTCCGGGAGGCCCTCCGCCTGGACCCCAACAATGCCACGGCCCATTTCAACCTCGGCGTCCTCCTCTCCGGCAAGGGTCCCACGCCGGAGGCCCTCGACCACCTCCGGGCCGCCGTGGACCGCTGGCCGCGGGACGCTGAAGCCCGGAGGACCCTGGCGCGTCTTCTCCGCGACGCCGGCCGCCTGGAGGAGGCCCTGGCGGAGTACGGAAAGGCCGTGGAGCTCGATCCCGCGGAGGAGACCGCCCAGCTCGGAAGTGCCGAAACGCTGGTGCGCCTCGGGCGGTACGGCCAGGCCCGGGAAAGGCTGGAAGAGTCGTTGCGCTCGCTCCCCGGAAGCGGCCGTTTGAGTCACGGCCTCGCCCGCCTCCTCGCCGCCTGCCCGGATGTCTCGGTGCGGGACGGCGCCCGGGCCCTCGACCTCGGCCTCGCCGTCTGGAACGCCCTGCCCCTCGCCGCCCACGCCGAGACCGTCGCCCTCGCCCACGCCGAGCTGGGCCGCTGCGCCGAGGCCGCCGAATGGCAGCGCAAGGCCCTCGAAGCGGGCCGGAAAGAAGGCTTCCCCGCGGATCGCCTGGCAGCCCTCTCTGCAACCCTCGCCACGTACGAGCGCGGGGAGCCCTGCCGGCCGCCGGGATAGGCGATGCTCAAGCCGAAGAAGCTGGCAGGCGATCCTCGACGTGGTCGCAGAAGAGCAGGGATTGACGCGGCTGCCGATCGTGACGCGGATGGACTTCGGCCACACGTGCCCGATGTTCGTGCTGCCCTACGGGGTCAAGGCCAGGATCGACTGCGAGCGCGGCGAATTCAGCGTCCTGGAAGGCGCCGTCCTCGACTGAATCTTCTTTGCCTCGCTCACGCGAGAAATCTCCGAACCTCCTCCAGCTCCCAGCCGTCCTCCTCCCTCCACACCTCCCGCCGCGGGACCCGCAATCCTTCGAGGAAGCGAACGAAGGCGATCTCCTTGGCGAGCCGGTCGACATCCAGCACCGCCAGGATCGGCCGGCCGTTCCGGAGGGCGAGCTTGACCTCCGCCCGGGTGCCCTCGCCGCCGGGGAGGGCCACGATGCGGCTGGCGGTCAGGACGTTGATCGCGTTGCGGCTGTCCTCGCCGTCCGGTCCCAGGCGGCCCGCGAGATGGGTGAGGATGGGGACCTCCACCCACGGGTTGGGATAGCCGTCTTTGGGACCGTCGTCTTCCGCCGACCGGGGAATGATGCCGAGGGAGAGGCCGGCGCGGTCCGGCACGGAGGCGAAGCCCCGGCAGGCGTCCGCCATCACGCCGCGTCCGCCGCCGGTGAGGAGGTGGCAGCCCAGAGTGGCGATCAGGCGGCCGACGGCCTCGGCCAGCTCCGGGTTGCCGTGCCCGGCGTCACCGGAGCCGATCACGGCCACGATCGGGAGGCGATCGACCAGGGCTGGTTCCATGAAGGGCTGTGCTCGTTGAATCCGCGCAAGACGATCCGCAGCTTGTCGAGGGCCCAGGCCGAGACCTCCGTGTCCGGGTCGTTGGCGAGCCAGGCTCCGAAATCGACGTGCCGGTCCTCCCAACTGTAGCGGCCCTGCTCGTAAGGGTACAGCACCGAGGCCAGGAAGTGCGCCCGGTCGGCGAGGCGCGGATCGGTGGGCTGTGGGTCGAAGAAGAACGTGCGGACGGCGGGAGGAGACTCGCCGAGGACGCCGGCCGCCTCGAAGTCGAGGACGCGCAGGTCGCCGTCGTCGGTCGCCATGAAGTTGGCGATCTTCGCATCGCCCAGGTAGACGCCGTTGGCGTGCAGGTGGTCGATCAGCGCCCAGCATCGCTCCAGGTGCTCGATCGTCAATCGTCCCTGGAGCTTGCGCGCCAGCAGCGTGGTCCCGGGAATGTGCTCCAGCACCAGGATGACCTTGCGTGGGATGTCGAGCGCATCGACGAGATTCGGCGCCACGGCCGACAGCCCCCGCCCGGCCAGCTCCCGATAGAAGGCGAGCTCCCGGCGCAGAAAGCTGCACCCGTCGCTGCCGTCCGGCTGGACCTGGCCGCGGTGGTAGCCCACCTTGAGGACGACCTCCTGGAAGGTTTCGCTCTCCAGGTTGAGCCCGAGGAAGACGCCGCACTTCCCTTGCTGGATGAGGGCCTGGTAGACGGGATAGCGGAGCAGGAACGACCGGACGGCGGCATTCTCGGGGACGGGCGTCGTATAGGGCGCGAGCAGGTCCTCCATTCCGGCCGGAACCGCGGCGCCTGCATCCTCGCGGTTGTCGTCGAGCTCGGCGCCGCCCACCTCCAGGCGGCTGCCGCGGTAGGAACCATAGCGATAGTAGAGCGGCAAGTCGTCGCCGAACGGAAGGGCGCAGGGCACCGCCGGACACTGATCGCGGTACGGGGTGAGGGTATCTTTGAGAGCTTCGATGAACCCGCCGTCGGGCTCGGGGAGGTAGATGACGAAGCACTTGCCGATCTGCGTGTAGCCGAACATCCCCGCGTTCAGCTTGCGCAGTAGCTTGATGCTCTTGACGTACTTGAAGCAGAGGCCGGCCCCCTGGACGAGGGGGACCAGCCGATCCACGATCTCGCACGCGTTGACCAGCGTCAGCGGCACGTAGAGCTTCCATCCCTGCGAGGCGTCGGGCGGCGGCCCGCAGGCGAACCACTCGCCCGACTCCACAAACGGCAGGGGCTGCGGAAACCTGCGCGGGTGAGGGATCTCGGACACGGCGACGGCCGCGGGATCACCGCGCATCGAGCCGCACCTCGGGTCAGTACGCCGAGTCTGGGATGAAGACCGTGGTGACCGTCACCGTGGTCCAGGCCATCTGTTCCGTTTCCCCGGTGCCGACCGGCACGAGCGACGCGAGCTCCCGGTCGCTGGTCGCGTAGTTGAGCAGTTGCCGGACGCGCTCCTCGTCCGAGTTCGCTTCCCGGAGAGATCTGCGCATGCCCTGGTACTTCTCCGGGTGCTGACGCATGGTCCTGACGACGTCCAACAGGATCTGTTCGGTGTTCTGACCTTTCTCTTTCATGGCGATCGCTCCTCTCGTCGTCAATGGCTGTCGGGTCTAGAGATCAGGCTTCATCTCCGCGAGGACCTCGGCCCCGACCCCCGGGGGATAGGGGCCGGAGCGGTCCTTCTTCATCCTTTCGGAGCGCAGAGCCAGAGCGACGATCCGTCCATCGATCGCGAGCACGAGGTCGTCCCGGAGCCACCGCTCCACGACGGCCGTCACGCCACCCTGGCGGTCCAATTCCTGGGCCGCCTGCGGATGAGCCCGCTGGAAGGCTTGCTCCAGCGACGTCTCCTTGGCCCCGCTGTCGAGGAACAGATACAGCGCGGTCTCGTCCGCGCTCAACAGGTGCACCCGGGCGGGCGCGTCCACCTGGCGGGTGTCCACGATCCGGCTCGTTCGGTCGGGGTGCACGGTGATTCCAAGCGTGGCTCCCCGCCGGTAGGCACGCCGCCACTCGAGCACGGCCGCCTCCGTCCTCGAGCAGTCCACCGGTGAGGTGTCGGAATCGAGAACGAACTCGTGCAGGTAGACGAGCTCGTCGAGGTCGTCCTTGGGGACGGGGAAGGCGTACTGGAACATCGGATGGGCGCCCGTCCAGCGGATCCCGTACTCCTCCGGATGATCGAAGTAGGGACTGAACCGGTGCAACTGGAACCGGCCGCCGCCCGAGGGAGGCCTGAGGTGATGGAGCTTGGGGATGAGCCCGGCCATCCGTTCGTAGGAGGCGGCGGTTTCGCCGGGCAGGCCGAACAGCAGATTCCAGCCGCAGAAGATCTCGAGCTCCCGGCACCACTTGAGCAGCAGGACGTTCTGCAGCGGCGAGACCCCCTTCTTCATCAGGTGCAGGAGGTCCGCATCCAGGCTCTCGATGCCGGGCTGGACCCAGCGGACTCCGGCCTCGGCGAGCACCTCCAGCTCCTCCCGACGCATGTTGGCCTTGATCTCCCAGAAGAACATCCAGTCGTGCCCTCGCCGTGCCACCTCGGGGAGCAGCGTGCGCAGGTATTCGCGCGGCATGATGAGGTCCATGGCGTAGAACCGGCCGATTCCGTACCGGGCGAACAGCCGCTCGAGCTCCGCGAGCACGGCGTCCGCATTCCAGGCGCGGAACTCCATGATCTCGTGCAGACCGCAGAACGTGCATTGGACCTTCTGCCCGTACCAGCAGCCGCGGCTGCCTTCGAAGGGGAGCCACGGCTTGATCTTGTTGAGCAGGCCGAGCCGGATCAGCCGCCGGAAGTACGCGTCGTACGACAGCGGCAGGCGCTCCCTGGTCTCGCGGTACAGGCCTCCCGGCGGCCCGCTCACGACCTCGCCGCCCGGCCCCCGGGAGCTCACGCCCGGCAATCCCTCCAGACTTTGGCCGCCGCGCAGCCGGCGCACCAGCTCGCCCAGCACGAGCTCTCCCTCGACGTGCACGACGACGTCGACGGACGGGCAGATCCGCAGGACGGCGCGCCCCATGGGACCGGCGCACTGCGAGCCGCCGAAGACGATCCGGATCCCGGGATGCCGCAGCTTGATCCGCCGGGCGAACGCCATGGAGGCGCCGAGCTGGGAGATGGTCAGCGAGATTCCGAGGACGTCGTAGACCGACCAATCGACGGACTCGACCATGTCGTCCAGGTACTCTCTCGTGACCGGCTCGAGCGCTTCGAGGATCACGCCCGCGAGCTCAGGCCAGGGAATCTCCGCGAGAGGGTCCTGCGCGAGCATCGCCGCGAGGTCGTCCCCGTGCTCGGGGCCGTAGTAATGCCGGGAGAACACCCACTCCGGCACGTAGCCGAGCAGGTTGCTGAGGTGGTTGTAGAGATTGAGCCCGATCCGGGCCGCGTAGTCGACGTACAGCTCGTGAACGTCCGCGGCGAGGCCCTCTCGCTCCAGCGCGGAGGCCAGCGTGGCCAACTGAATCGACGGCATCGCGGGCGACATCCACGGCAGGGAGACCAGCCCCACGCGGCGGGGCGCCGCCGGGCCGCCGGCTGGTCGGGGGGAATGCGTCAGGAGACGGGTCGCGTCCAGACGCTCCCCGGGCGGCTCGCCCGGCGCCGCCATCCTGCGGTCGAGCTCGAGGAGGAAGCTGCCCGCCAGTTGGCTCCGGAGCCGTTCGAGATCCGGAAGGTCCAGGCCCGCGACGTGACGCCGGAGCGCCGCGGCGAGCCGTGCGGAATCCTCGGGATCTCCGGTGAGCTCGTGGTCCTCCGCCCCCTCTTCCGCTCCTCCCTCGGTTCGGCGGCGCCCGAGCTCCTCGTTCGCCAGCCGGAACGACGCGTGGAGCAGGGCCAGCCGCAAAGGGTCCGACAGATTTGTGGGTTTTTGATCCGGGTGGGGCACTGCACAACCTCCGGATTGCATGGGCATCTTAAAATGCAGGCCGAAGGTATGTCAATGGTTACTGAAATCATTGAAGAATTGCCATTGGAGCCTCTGCTGTCCACGGGTCGCGGTCTCGGGAGCGATCACGTTTCGCTGTTCGGGTCCGTCCTCCGCCAGCCGCTCCAGGAGGTCGCGGACGTGGACCTTCACCTCGTGGTTCCGCGCCTGGACCGGTCCGCGTTCGGCGCGCTCGTCGCAGCGGCCGAGGAGACAGTCCAGGGGCTCGCGGCCCGGGCCGGGCGCCCGTGGCGGGTCGAGCTCAGGCACGGCCCTTTCAAACCGGCTCCCGGGGCTGTGCGGGAGCTTCAGCTCCACCTCCTCCTCGACGACGATGTCAGCCTGACGCGGTCGCCGTGCGTGCTTCTCGCCCATCGAGCTGCGAGGGGACGCGTTCTCGTGGGCGAGCCCCTGCTCGCGAGACGCACGGACTGTGGATCTCCGGCCACCTGGCTGCGGGAAGCGCGGGCGGAATTGACCCGGTGGCGCGACGCGCTCGCGGCCCGCGAGATCGCCTTCCGTCACTGGGTGCTCGAGCCCGAGCCGGACCTCGTCGAGGGACGGGCGGCCGCGGCGACGGACTGGGATCTGGAGTGCCTCCTGCGGGGCGCCGCAACGGCTGCGGACCTCCACTATCGCGCCGCGGTCCTGACGGCGCGGCCCGCGGCGGAGCTGGCGGAAGACCTCGCCCGCCCCTTTCGGTCGCAGATCCTCTCCGGGAGTTGGGACCGGGTGCGGGATCAGGCGGTCGCCGTCCTCGAGCGCCGCCTGGACCATCTCTCCCGGTTGTAGACTGTCCCGCGATCGAGCGGAAGGCTTGCAAGGAGGTCCTCGCCTTGGGCATTCTCGGCCGCGTCTACAAGGATTCCCTGTCGCTTCTCACGGATCTCTACCAGCTCACCATGGCCTACGCCCACTGGAAGGCGGGCACGGACCGGCGGGAGGCGGTGTTCCATCTCTTCTTCCGCAAGCCTCCCTTCGGCAGCGGCTTCACCGTGGCCTGCGGGCTCGAGCTCGCCATCGAGTACATCGAGAGCCTCCGTTTTCCCGAAGGTGATCTCGAATACCTCGCGAGCCTGCAAGGCAACGACGGCGCCCCCCTCTTCGAGAAGGGCTTCCTGGACTCCCTCCGGAACCTCTCCTTCTGCTGCAACGTCGACGCCGTGCCGGAAGGGACGGTCGTATTCCCTCGTGAGCCCATGCTCCGGGTGACCGGGCCAATCATCATCGGACAGCTTCTGGAGACCCCGCTGCTGAACCTGGTCAATTTTCAGACGCTCATCGCCACCAAGGCGGCGCGGATCCGCCTCGCGGCAGGGGGGGACCACGTGAGCGAGTTCGGATTGCGCCGTGCGCAGGGGATCGACGGCGCGCTCGCCGCAGCCCGGGCCGCCTGGGTGGGCGGCTGCGATTCCACCTCGAATGTCCTCGCCGGAAAACTCTTTGGCATTCCGGTCAGGGGGACCCATGCCCATAGCTGGATCCTCTCCTTCGACTCGGAGCAGGAGGCCTTCGAGACCTACGCCGCGGCCCTGCCCAACAACTGCGTCTTCCTGGTGGACACCTACAACTCCCTGGAGGGGGTGCGCCGCGCGGTCGATGTCGGGCGCAAGCTCCGCGAGAGCGGCCACGAGATGGTGGGCGTCCGCCTCGACTCGGGAGACCTCGCCTACCTTAGCAAGGAGACGCGCAAGATCCTGGACGAGGCCGGCTTCCCCAAGGCTGCCATCGTGGCGAGCAACGAGCTGGACGAGAACATCATCACCAGCCTGAAGCAGCAGGGTGCGACGATCGACTTCTGGGGCGTGGGCACGCGCCTCGTCACCGGCCACGGCGACCCGGCCCTCGGCGGGGTTTACAAGCTGTCGGCGGTGCGCGAGCCCGGAGGGGAGTGGGACTACCGGGTGAAGCTCTCCGAGCAGGCAGCCAAGACGACCAATCCGGGCCTCCAGCAGGTGCGCCGCTTCTCCACCGACGGCGAGTTCATCGGCGACCTGATCTACGACGAGCTCAAAGGGATTCCGGACGAGCCCGTCATGGTCGATCCCCTGGACCTGACCCGCCGCAAGGTGATGCATCAGGGGACCCCCTGGGAAGACCTCCTCGTCCCCATCTTCCGCCAGGGGCAGCGGGTCTACGATCCGCCGCCGCTCGCGGACGTCCGCCAGCGCGTCCGGGACCAGCTCGCCGGCTTCCACCAGGGAGTCAAGCGCTTCGCCAATCCCCACCAGTACCCGGTGGGCATGGAGCTGGGCTACTTCGATCTCAAGACGCGGCTGATCCTCGAGGCGCGGGGCCTGGAGCCGTCCGCAGCGGCTCACACGTCCACATAGCCCCGTTCCCACGTCCGCTGCGGATCGTGATTGCGAAGATCCACGCCGAAGTCCACCGCAGCCTTCAATGCGAGGAGTACGCTCACCCAACCGGCCCGGTTGTCCTGCCACTCTTCCTCGGGCACGTCGGTTTCCGTGAGGGTCAGGTCGGTGCCACCCGCGCCGTCGCTCGCCAGCTCAAACGTGGCGCGGCTCCCGCCGAAATAGTTGATCGCGAAGCGGTGGGGAGGGGCCTCTTCCAGAATGCGGCTCCGGAGGGTCTGCCCGTTGGAGAAACGGAAGAGGAGGATCCCGTCTTCCTCTTCGGCCGATTCCGCCCAGAACCGGGATCTCCCCTCGGCGGTGGCGAGGAACCGATACACGGCCTCGGGCGGAGAGGCCAGGCGGATGCTCCAGCGAATGACCGGCTCCTTACGCAAAGACCTCGACCACCCCGCGGGTTGCCTCGTGCTCGGTGACCGCTCGGCGCAGCTTGCGCTTGAGGTAGAGAGCAAGGCCGAACATCAACGAAAGCCCGACGAAGCCGTCCACCAGTCGCATGGTGAGGACGGAGAGGAAGAGGATGATCCCCAGGCCCGTTCCCGACGCTACCTTCAACGAGGTGTTGGTCTTCAGGAATGTCGCAAGCTCCCCGGTCCACTTGAAAAGCCAGTAGAGGTTGAAGAACGGGATGAAGTGATACCCCACGGCCTGTCGCGGGGTGATGGGATAGATCGACTCGCCGCCGATCCGGAGGGAAATCTGATGGAGGATCCTGTGGAACCGGTGGATGCAGAAGAGCCAGTAGGCCCAGCCGGCAATCGAGGCCGCCAGCGTGTACGGTCCGATCGCCGTGTCGTTGCCCTGCATCACCTCGACGACCTCCGCCACCAGGAATCCGAACGCGACGACGAAGCCGACCCAGATCCTGGGAAGGGGGGACGCCGGCTCGGCGGTGTAGGTCTGGCTCGTGGGGCTGTTCAGGTCGAGCATCGTGAGGCTCATGAATGACTCCTTGAAGTCTGTCCTCGGGAAATGCCGGAAAAGCATAAACCATTTCGGGGGACCTTGGGAGGCCCCCGGGCGGAGCCGGCAACCATGCTAGCCTTGAGCCCGCACCGCTGACGGCTGCCCCGGTCCTTTCCGGCCCGCGTTTCCCGAGGAGACCAGCTCCGTGACCGAACGTTTCTCCTGCGTCGAGCGCTTTTTGCGCTACGTGACGTTCGACACCCAGTCGTCCGAGACGTCCGAGACCTATCCCAGCACGGCCAAGCAGCTCGACCTCTCCCGTCATCTGGTCGCGGAGCTGCGCGCTCTCGGGCTCGCCGACGCCGAGCTCGACGAGCACGGCTACGTGATGGCCACCATCCCGGCCACCACGGCGAAGACCGGAGTTCCGGTCCTCGGCTTCATCGCCCACGTAGACACCTCGCCCGAGATGAGCGGTGCCGGCGTCAAGCCCATCCTCCACCACAACTACCAGGGCCAGGACATCGTCCTGCCGGACGATCCCACCGCCGTCCTCCGTCCGTCCGAGATCCCCTACCTGACCCAGCGGATCGGCGACGACATCATCACCGCCTCGGGCACGACGCTCCTCGGCGCGGACAACAAGGCCGGCGTGGCCGAGATCGTGGCAGCCGCCGAGTACCTGGTGGCCCATCCCGAGATCCCCCACGGCACGATCCGCATCGCCTTCACCCCCGACGAGGAGGTGGGGACCGGCACCAGGTACTTCGACGTGGCGAAGTTCGGCGCGAAGTACGCCTACACCATGGACGGCGGCGCCCGCGGCGAGATCGAGTACGAGAGCTTCTCGGCCGACTCCATGACCATCACCTTCCAGGGCCGCAACACTCACCCGGGCTACGCCAAGGGTCTGATGGTCAACGCGATCAAGGTCGCCGCCGATTTCATCCACCGCCTCCCGCGGGAGATGTCCCCGGAAACGACCGACGGCTACGAGGGCTACGTCCACCCCTACGTGTTGAACGCCAGCGTCGACAAGACCTCCGTCAAGCTCCTCATCCGCGACTTCAAGACCCCGGCCCTCCAGGAGAAGGAGGACTTCCTGGAGAGGCTCGCCCAAGAGACCGTGGCGGACTGGCCGGGGGCCTCCTGCGAGGTGAAGATCGAGGAGAGCTACCGCAACATGCGCGAGATCCTCGACCACCATCCCGAGGTCGTCGAGAACGCCCGCGAGGCCATCCGCCGCGCCGGGCTCGAGCCCAGGGAGAAGCCCATCCGCGGCGGCACGGACGGCTCCAAGCTCAGCTTCATGGGCCTCCCCACCCCCAACGTCTTCGCCGGCGAGCAGAGCTTCCACTCCCGCTACGAGTGGGTCTCCGCGCAGGACATGGAGAAAGCGGTGGAAGTGATCATTCACCTCTGCCGGATCTGGGAAGAGCGGGCGTAGCTGCCGTAGCTGCGCACGTCCGGCTCAAAGCGGACGGTGACGGCCCCGGCCGAGGCCCGGGTTCCCGCCGGACGGACCGCTATAACATCTCCCCCGGTATCAAGGACCGCTCAACCGGAGACAGAAGATGCTCCCGGCATCCCCGGCGATGCCCGTCTGTCCCACGAGTTGGAGGAAAACGTATTGTCAACGTATATACGTCGTGGTAGGATGCCTCTCGGTGATGTCGTCCACGAACGGAACGGCATCCGCTTCACCTGGGATCGTGGGAAGGCGGACCTCAACCTTCGCAAGCACGGTGTCTCCTTCGAGACGGCCTGCGAGATCTTCTTCGATCCGCTGGTCCGCCTCCTTCGCTCGGAGATGCTCGGTGGCGAGGATCGGGAGACGGCGATCGGCATGACCGAATCCTGGAACGTGCTGGTGGTCGTCTACACCTTCCGGAAGGAGGCCATCCGCATCATCTCCGCCCGCCCCGCGACCCCACGGGAAAGAGACGCCTATGAAGATTGATCAGCTTCGTGAGCGACTTCAGAAGGACCGTCCGATGACGACGATCAGCATCCGGATGCCCGACGACGTGGTGGAGGACCTCAAGCGGGTCGCCCCGGTCCTGGGCTTCACGGGCTACCAGCCGCTCATCCGCGCCTACATCGGCCAGGGGCTGCGCCAGGACCTCGAGCGGCTCGACCGGAATCCCGGCCTCGAGC
>DASQEB010000561.1:0-18321 GCA_035633875.1 Thermoanaerobaculia bacterium | reverse complement strand
GAGGAGCGGGAGAATGGCGGCCCTGGATCGCATTCAGTCTCTCCTGGGAGGCTCGGTCGAGACGTCGCGGATGTCGAGGAGCGGGGGATCTTCGAGGATGCCGGCGTCGAGGACGTCGCCTCCCGGCGTGTCCATGGGCTCCAGCAGGGCCGGCGATGTCGGCAGCCCGTCCGGCGGCACCAGCACCCAGCGTCCAGCGGCCACCTGGACCGGTTCCCCTCCCGCCTTGGCCTGGACGCTCACCACGCCCTCGTCCACCGCGACGAAGGTACCGACCGCGGGGTCCACCAGAACCCGGAAGTAGGTCCCCTGGGGTCTGGCCACGGCGTGCGGCGTGTCGACCTCCGGCGAGTCCTCCCCGGGGAGGAGGGCGAGCCAGAGCCGGCCCAGGTAGACCTTGATCGTCGACTCGTCCGGCCGCTCGGGATCGCCGAAGTCCACCTCTCCGCTGCCCCGCAGGGTCGCGGTGCCGGCGATCCGGCCGGTCCAGGGGCCGGTCTTCTCGAAGGACGGCGTCCCTTCGCGGTGGAAGGCGACTTTCAGGAAGGACGCAGGGTCCTGGAGCTTGACCTTGAGGCCGCGCTGGACGGGGTCGTTCTGCCGGAGGTCTTCGAGGGGCTGGCCCGGCAGTTGAGAACGGACCCTCGGTACGAGCCTGGCGACCCAGCCGATCTCCTCGGCCCCAAGGGAGGGGGGGAGAGCGGCCTTGAGCAGCAGGACCACCAGAAAGGCCGCCCCGGCCCGGCGTGCGCCAACCGTCCTCATCGGATCCCCCAGCTCAGGCCGATGGAAACGGCCGTCCGCCGGTAGTCGAGGAAGGTCTCCTCAAAGCCGAGGTTCGAGTCCCGGTCCAGGTAGACCCCCCGGGCGGTCCACCGCAGGCGGTCCGTGGCCGCCCAGGAGAGGGTCACCGCGGCCCGGGTGGTCGTGTCCTCCCGCGCCTTCCCCTGGGGGTCGAAGAGGTTGGATGCGGACCCGTCGTACTCAGCGCGGCGGATCGTCCCCTCGGCGTGCGCGGCCCAGCGGGCGGCGAGGGGCCACCGGAGCTCGACGCTCCCTTCCTCGATGGAGGCCGAGAAGGGTCGGCCGGCCTCCCGGTCCCCGGCCAGGACGCCGAGGCGGAGGAAGCGGTCCCGCCGGCCGAGGAAGAAGAGCTGGCTTGCGCGGACCGATAGCTCCTCGCCGCTCCGCCGCTCGTCCGCCAGGTCCGCATCCGAGAAGTCCAGGTCGGAGTAGAGGAGGTCGAGCCGGGTGGCGGTCCCAGGGGTCTCATTGACGGTGAGGGACGCCGCACCCTCCCAGACGCTCAGGTACGAGGAGCCGTCGAGCTGGTAGGAGGACCCCCCAGCCTGGAACAGGGCCGTGACCCGGCTGCCGGAGAACGGGACCCGGACAGCCCCAAGAGGCCCTTCCAGGAACCCGAGGGGATCGCCGCCGATGGCGGCCTGGACGGTGCCCCGAGCCAGCCCGAGATCGAGTACGCCAAAGTCCAGATGGAGAGACTGGCCGGCCTCCAGGGTGAAGCCGGCGCTCACCCGCGCCTCCCGGGCATGGAAGGGGTAGACCCCGAAGCGGGCGCCCAGCACCGCGGCCTCGTCCCCCTCCTCGCCGCGGATCACCTCGCCTGCGGGAGACTGGAGACCGAGATCCTCCGAGAGAAGGTTGGGGTTCGAGTCGAGGGCGAGCGACACTCCGGCGGTCCCCTCCCACAGGCCCCGGTCATCGATCGCCCGGGGGGCCGGTTGCCACTCCGGCGGCTCCACCGCGGCCGGTGATCCTTCGGCGGCCTTCCGGGCGGCGGCGAGATCCGCAAGCACGCGCTCCCGGTGCACCTCGGGTGGGCGCCGGGCCTGGAGGCTCGCCGCGATCTCCTCCGCGGCCTCCCGCGCCTGACCAAGCCGCAGCAAGGAGAGCCCTAGGAAGTAGCGGGCTCCACCCTCCGCCGGATTCAACCGCGCGGCCTCGGCGAGCCGCTCGGCCGCCTCCTCGTTCCGCCCCGCGTCGAAGGCCAGAAGCCCCTCGGTGAAGGCGACCTCCGCAGCCGCGAGCTGAGGCACCTCCGCGGTCGAGGGACGAACGACGGCAACGAGGCAACAGAAAAAGATAGTCCGCAGGACAGTGGCCTGGCCCATGCGCTCCTCGTGGCGCTACGATGTACGTTGGCTCCCATCAAGGATAGAATGTTTTCGCAGATCCCACAACAGACGGCTTTCTGAACGGCCCTGGAGGTTTGGTGGACGGACCCCGCTACGACGTCTTCCTCTCCCACACGAGCAGCGACAAGCCGGTCGTGGAGGAGCTGGCCCGGATTCTCCGGGAGCGGGGGATCGAGCCCTGGCTGGACGTCTGGCACCTCATCCCCGGCGCCCCCTGGCAGGAAGCGATCGAGAAGGCTCTCCAGAGCTGTGCGACCGTGGCCGTGTGCCTGGGGCCGAGCGGCACCGGCCCGTGGCAGAACGAGGAGATGCGGGCCGCCATCAACCGCCGGGTGACGGACAGGGAGGGGACGTTCCGGGTGATCCCCGTGCTCCTCCCGGGCGCGGAGCGGGGAGAGCGCAGCCGTCTTCCCGCGTTCCTCACCGCCACGACCTGGGTCGAGTTCCGGGACACGCTCGACGACAGGCGGGCCCTTCACCGGCTCGTCTGCGGCATCCGGGGCATCGAGCCCGACCCCGAGCTCGAAGGCGTCGTGGCCGTCGAGGGGGTCAGCCCCTACCGCGGCCTCCAGTTCTTCGACGTGGAGGACGCCCGCTTCTTCTTCGGCCGCGAGGCCCTCACCCAGTGGCTCCTGGACAAGCTCCGGCCTGCGAGCGCCGAGAACCGGTTCCTCGCCATCGTCGGCCCCTCGGGCAGCGGCAAATCCTCCCTCGCCCGGGCGGGGCTCCTGGCCTCGCTGAAAAAAGGGGACGCGATCGCGGGGAGCCAGGACTGGCCGGTCGCGGTCTGCAAACCCGGCGCTCAGCCTCTTGAAAGCCTGGCCGTGGCCCTGACCAGCGCCGCCCGGCTCGGCGACTCCGTCTCCGCCTTGCGCGAGCTGATCCGCGACCTCAGGGAGGATTCCCGGACGCTCCACCTGATCACTCGCCTGGCTCTGCACGACGTCCCAGCCGAGCGGCGCTTCGTCGTCCTGGTGGACCAGTTCGAGGAGGTCTTCACCCTCTGCTCGGACGAGGCCCAGCGCCAGCCCTTCGTCGACAACCTCCTGGACGCCGCCACGGCTGCCGAAGGCCGGACGGTGATCGTCCTCACCCTGCGGGCGGACTTCTACGGCCGCTGCGCCGCCTATCCCAACCTCGCGGCGGCGGTCTCCGACCGGCAGATCCTGGTCGGAGCCATGACCCGGGACGAGCTGCGCCGTGCCATCGAGCGGCCGGCCCTCCTCGCCGGCTGCGAGCTTGACCCCGGGCTCGTCGACCTCCTCCTGGAGGAAACCGAGGGCCAGCCCGGGAGCCTCCCCCTGCTCCAGCACGCCCTCCTTCAGCTCTGGGACCGCCGGAAGGGTCGGCGGCTCACCGTGGAGGCCTACCGGGAGATTGGAGGCGTCGAGGGGGCGCTCGAAAAATATGCCGAGGGGGTGTACGGCGATCTCCCCGAGGCCGAGAAGGAGGTCTGCCACCAGGTTCTCCTGCGACTGGTCCAGCCTGGAGAGGGGACCGTCCCCACCCGCTGCCGGCTCCTCCTGGAGGAGCTCAAGCCGGTGAACGAGCAAGGTGCCCGGGCCGTCGAAGACGTGGTCCAGAAACTGGCCGGCGCCCGCCTGCTGACGACGGGCGACGAAAAGAATCCTACGGTCGAGCTGTCTCACGAAGCCCTGACGACCGGCTGGAAGAAGCTCACGGAGTGGATCGAAGCCGACCGCGAAGCGCTCCTCGTCCGCCGCCAGCTCGACGATGCGGTGGAGGATTGGATCGCAAATGGCCGCGAGCCGAGCTATCTCTACCGGGGAGGGCGCCTCGCACAGGCCGAGGAGTGGGCCGCCTCGCGGTCTGGCGAGCTGAGCCGCTCCGAGCGGGAGTTCCTCGACGCGAGCCTCGCCTTGCGGGACGCGGAGCGGCAGCGGGAGCGGGACCGTGCGCGACGGTTCAAGAGGCTGGCGGCGGGGCTGGCGGCAGGGCTGGCACTGGCGCTGGTCGCCGGGGTAGTGGCCGTGTTGCAGGCGCGCCAGTCGGAGCGGAGGCGGATGACCGCGGTCGCCCGGGAGTTGGAGACCCGAGTCGATCCGGTCTTCCAGAGTCAGCCAGTCACCGGTCTGCTGCTCGCGATCCAGGCTGTGAGGTTCGCCCGCGAAGGAGAGGACCCCGAGATTCCGGCGCTGGAGGAAGCTCTTCGCTCAGTCCTCGCATCCTCCGGCGGGCGCCCCCTTCCCAGCGGCAGGGTGACGGCGGTCACCGTGACCCCGGACCGCCGCTGGCTGGCGACGGCCGGAGAGGACCGGTAGGTGCGGATCTGGGACCTGGGCTCGGACGCTCCCGCCGCCTCCGGCCGCGTCCTCGCGGATCTCGACGAAGGCCCCGCCTCCGGTCTTGCGCTGAGCAAGGACCATCGCTGGCTCCTCACCCGCACGACCGACGGAGCCCGCGCCAGGATCTTTCTCCGGGACCTGGCCTCGAACCAGGGGAAGCGCGAGCTTCCCGAGGAGGATTGGCTGGACGGAAGCCAGCCCTTCAGCCCCGGCAGCCGCTGGCTGGTGACCATTCAGGCCGGCGTGCCCGTCCTGAGGGATCTTAAGACCTTCCAGGTCCGGACCCTGGTCGACCGCGAGATTCAGGCACTGGCCTTTACCAGGGACGAGCGCCGGCTGGCGATGGCCCTGCAGGACGGACCAATCAGCCTCTGGAGGTTGACTCCACAAGGGCCGGACGGCCGCCTGGTAGAGCTGCCCGAGAGCCGGGGCCGGGTGGAGGGAATGATTTTCGGCCAGGACGGCCTCTCTCTCTTCGCCGTCGAAGCCGACGAGACCGTACGGGCCTGGCGGGCGGCGCCCGGGGAGCCAATGGCTTTCACTCTGGCTCTCAAAGACCCCGAGACGACGCGTGGCATCAGGGAAGGGAGCCGGCCCCGAATCGAGCTCAGCCCGAACGGCCGGTTGCTGATGTCCACCGGAGAGATACAGGGCACCCGGCTGTGGAGGATCGGGGAGAGCTTCGAGCTCCTGATGCAGGACAGCCAAACATCGATTGCCGGGTTCAGTGCAGAGGGCCGGTGGCTCCTGTTCGGAATTGGCCAAAAGATTGTCCTTGTGGATGACGTCTTGGGAGAAGAGATCGTTCGCGTCCAATCCCAGCCGCTCCGTCTCGCCACCTCCGGCCCGAACGGCCGCTGGCTGGTCACCCATGGGGGACAGGAAGCTCCTCGCATCTGGGATGCGCGCCGGGGCCTGACCATCGCAGACCTTGAGCCGGCGACCCGGCTTGCAGGTTCCGAGGTCTTGGCCCTGCATGAGAACGGTCGTCATATGCTGGTGGAAAGCGACTCGGAGGACCTCGAACTTTGGGACCTGACCGGCCGTGCAGCGCCTCGGAAGCTCCCTGCCTCCCAGCAAGCCTTCGACAGGATCAAGGCGAACCGCCGGGATGATCCCCGACTCGGGAACCTGGCCGGCGGTGTGGATCCTTGGAGGCTCGATGCCTACCGACAAGGACTCGGTACCCCGTTGGACTTCAGCTCCACTCGAGTGGCGGTCGGCACTGACGAGGGCTCTATCGTTCTATGGGACATCCCGGCCGACGGCGAAATCCGTCCCCCGGCCCGGCTGCAAGGTCCTGAAGGCTCGGTCGCCGATGTGGCCCTCAGCCCGGGTGGCCGATGGCTGGCGGGCGGTTACTTCAACGGAGGCGTCTGCCTGTGGGATCTTCGGAACCATCGAGCGGCACCAAAACGCTTGATCAGCCACCGCCATCCGGTCACAGCGCTGGCCTTCGGGCCGGAAGAGAGCTCTCTCGCGACCGCAGGGAGTGAAGGCACCGTCCGCCTCTACGACCTGAGTGGAGAAGAGCCACGCGCCAAGCTCGTGCTCGACAAGGACACCCGCATGGTGACAGCCCTCACCATCAGTCGGGACGGATCTTGGTTGGCGATTGCCAGGCTCGGAGGCGTCGAGCTCCGGACGCTGGAAGAGAGCATCCGCCTCGAAAACACCGGAAGCCACGTCGTCGAGCTCGTCTTCAGCCCCGATCGCCACAGGCTTGTGGGCTATGGGATCGAAGACGACGCTCGGATCTGGTACCTGGACGGCGATCGTCCCAATCCCGCCCCCGTCCTCCTTGCCCGGTCCGATCTGAAGATCCGAGCGCTCGCGTTCTCTCCCGATGGGCGACGGCTCGTCACCGCCAGCGATAAAGGAATCGTTCGCCGCTGGGCGTTGGGGCTCGAAGAGCTGCTGAAAATCGCTTGCGAGGCCGCCGGCCGCGATCTCACCCGAGAGGAATGGGAGGAGCACCTTCCCTCGGAGCCGTTCCGGAACGGGCAGCCCTGCTCAGCTTCGCCTGGTCGTTGACCGCGCGTATTCATTCCCTGACGGTCTTCTTCTTCCGCCCCCGGCCACCCGAACGGGCGGCTCCGGAGGGCTCTCCCTGTGCTTCCTGTCCGCCGGAGGGCTCCGGCTCGGGAGGATTCTTGGGGAGGACACGGAAGAGGACAACGAAATCACCCATCTCGAAGGCTCCCTGGGCGACCGGTCGCGGCTGGTGGAGCGTGATCTGGACGAAGGACTCCACCTTGTGGAGAAGGCTCTGGACCTCCTCGGGCCAGTTCCCCTGGGCCAATTCGCCCCCAGGCTCACCGCCCCGGGCCGCTCGCTCGACTTCGAGCGCCTCCGCCTCGACGAGGTCGTACCTGCGGAAGAACTCACGGCGGCTCACTCCCTCGGAGGTGAGGATCTTTCCCAGGGTCGAAAGCGTTGCCTCCTGGCGACCGTTCTCGATCCGTGAGAGCTGACCCCGGCCCAGGCCAGCCTGCTTGCCGACCTGCTCCAGAGTCTTGCCCCGCTCCTTCCGGATGCGGCGGAGTGTCTCACCGAGGAGCTCGAACATTTCCACAGTCCGGAATCTATCGGGACTCCTACGGCCTGTGCAAGCGTAAGTCTTTCCACAAGAGGAGCTTACGGAGACAAGACAGTTACCGTGAGGGGCTTGTTCTTTCCTGGGTTCCGCACCCGATTTTTGTCTCGCGCACCGCTTGCGGCAAGAAGGTTCGAGACAGGCAACAAACATCCAGGTTCCGGAAAAACGCAACCACAGGTCTGCAAGCACGCAGGTTCCCGGAGGAACTTTGCATGCTACCCTTGTTCCGATGGAAGCCCAGGAGCGTATGGCCCCGGTGCCGCAGGGCATAGTGGAGCAGCCTTTGAGGGTGTTGATGCCCTCGCCCATCGGCGAGCTCGGAGTGGAGCTGCGGGGCGCCACGGTGACCCGCCTGCTCATCGAGCCGGCGCCTTCGGAGCGGGAGATCTTCCTGAGCCTCCATGGGATCGACGGCTCGGATTTCCTGGACGAAGTCTTCGGCAGGCTCTCGGAGTACTTCGCCGGCGCCCGACGCAAGCTGGAGCTGGATCTCGACCTGGGACCCTGCGGTCTCGACGCCTTCACCCGGCGCGTGCTCAAGGAGACCGCCAAGATTCCCTACGGCAGGACCCGGACCTACCAGGAGATTGCCGAGCACACCGGCCGTCCGGAGGCAGGCCGGGAGGTGCTCTCCGCCCTGCTGGGGAACCCCATCCCCATCCTGATCCCCTGCCACCGGGTGGTCCACGGCAACGCCAACCCCGGCTGCTACGTCGGCGGCGCCGAACGCAAGATGTGGCTCCTCGAGATGGAGAGCCAAGGCCTCCAAGCGTCCTGATCGCTTCGAAGCGCCCCTCTTGAGAGCGCTCGAAAGGGCGCGTCGTCTTTACTCGCTTGCATCTGGACCGCTCGCGACAATTTCTCCAGGCTCTGCCCGGATATCGGAGCATCCACAGTAGTAGTATGTGAGGAGCTACGAGAGGACGCGCGACGTAGTAGATGGACCGCGCAGCAGATTTCTCCACAGGCTCTCAATCCTCACGCATCTCCCACCCCGTGAGGACTCCCGGAGGGGGTCCAACTCCCGATCCAAGAGCGGCGCCGACGCCCGCAGGAGTAGCACCATGAGACAGAGCGTAACGATCGTCGGCGCCGGGCCAGGCGGGCTCGCCGCTGCCATCCTGTTGGCCGGAGCGGAGCTGAAGGTGACAGTTCTGGAGAGGCTCTCCCGGATCGGAGGGCGGACCTCGACTCTGGAGGCCGACGGGTTCCGCTTCGATATCGGCCCGACGTTCTTCCTCTATCCCCGGGTGCTCGAGGAGATCTTCGAGTCCGCCGGGTTCGACCTGCGCCGGGAGGTGTCGCTCGAGCGGCTCGATCCCCATTACCGTCTCCTTTTCGGAGCCGGCGGCCAGTTGGACGCGACGCCGGACCTGGACAGGATGGAGCGGTCGGTGGCGGCGCTTTCGCCCCGGGACGCCGGGTCCGTGCGGCGGTTCCTGGCGGACAACCGGGAGAAGTTCGAGTGCTTCCGGCCGTGCATCGAGTCGCCGTTCCTGGGTTGGGCGGACCTGCTGTCCCCCCGTCTCCTGAAGCTCCTTCCCCTGATCCGCCCCTGGCGGTCTCTGGACCGGGAGCTCGCGTCCTACTTCACGGACCCGCGTGTCCGGCTGGCGTTCACCTTCCAGTCCAAGTACCTGGGCATGTCGCCGTTCCAGTGCCCGAGCCTGTTCTCGATTCTCTCGTTCCTGGAGTACGAGTACGGGGTGTTCCACCCGATCGGCGGCTGCGGCGCGGTGACGGAGGCCATGGCCCGGGTGGCGCGTGCGCTGGGGGTCGAGATCCGGACGTCGGAGCCGGTGCGGGAGATCCTCTTCGACGGCCGCCGGGCCGTGGGGGTGCGGACGGACGCCGGCACCTATCGCTCCGACGCCCTGCTGATCAATGCGGACTTCGCCCGGGCCATGACCCGGCTGGTGCCGGACGCGATCCGCCGGCGCTGGCGTGACCGCACTCTGGACAAGAAGAAGTTCTCGTGCTCCACGTTCATGCTCTACCTGGGGATCGATGGGGGGTACGACGACGTGGCGCACCACTCGATCTACATTTCGGGCGACTACGAGAGGAACCTGGACGAGATCGAAAATCGGCACGTCCTGTCCGAGGACCCGTCCTTCTACGTCCAGAACGCCGGGGTGACCGACCCGACGCTGGCACCGCGCGGGATGAGCACGCTCTACGTGCTGGTGCCGGTCACCCATCAGCATCCGAACGTGGACTGGAGCCGCGAGCGGGACCGCTTCCGGGCCCTCACGCTGTCGCGTCTCGAGAAGATCGGGATCGGGGATGTGGAGCGTCGCATCCGTTGCGAGCGGATGGTGACGCCCGAGGACTGGGATCAGGGGTTCGAGATCCATCGCGGGGCCACGTTCAACCTCGCCCACAACCTCGGGCAGATGCTCCACCTGCGGCCCCGGAACCGGTTCGAGGACCTGGACGGGGTCTACCTGGTGGGCGGGGGGACGCACCCCGGGAGCGGTCTGCCGGTTATCTTCCAGTCGGCCCTCATCACCTCCCGGCTGATGATGGAGGACCTAGGAGTGCGGGGCGGTCTGCGGCCGGTCCCGCGGGTTCCGGCGGTGATGGGCGAGGAGGCCGAGCTGGCGGAAGCGGTGTAGCCATGGCGCCCCGGCTGCGATATCCCCCACCATCCAAGGAAGCGGCGGCCCTGGGCTGCGGCCGGATCGCGGCGGAGGCCCGGGCGGCGCAGGCGGTCTGGGCGGCGCGTCCGCTCCGGGAGCGGCTGCGGACGGTCCGCGTCCTGCGGCACCGGGCGGCGGCAGGGGCCCGGGATCTGGTGCGGGCCGCCGGGGGGGGAGGCGAGAGGCCCGAGGCCGAGGTCCTGTCGTCCGAGGTGGTCCCGCTTCTCGACGCGTGCCGCTTCCTCGAACGCGAGGCGGCGCATCTTCTCTCTCCGCGCCGCGTCGCCTCCGAGGGGCGACCCTTCTGGCTCACCGGGGTGGACGCCGAGGTCCGGCGCGAGCCCCTGGGGGTCGTGCTCCTCATCGCGCCGTCCAACTACCCCCTCTTCCTCCCTGGGGTGCAGGCGGTCCAAGCCCTGGCGGCCGGAAACGCCGTGCTCTGGAAGCCGGGGCGGGGAGGGCTGCCCGCGGCCAGGGCTCTGGCCGCTCTCGCCGCCGGAGCGGGAGTCGACCCGCGCCTGCTCGGCGTGCTGCCGGAAGAGCCCGAGGCGGCCCGGGCGGCTCTCGCGGCCGGGGTTGACAAGGTCCTCCTCACCGGCTCGGCCGCCACGGGCCGGGCGGTGCTGGCCGAGCTCGCCGGCCGGCTGGTGCCGGCCACGATGGAGCTCTCGGGCTGCGACGCCCTGTTCGTCCTTCCGGGCGCGGACCTCGACCGGGTGGCCCGGGCGGTGCGCTTCGGTCTGACGCTGAACGCCGGGGCCACGTGCATCGCCCCGCGCCGGGTGTTCGTTCCCCGGGCCGTGGCCGGGGAGCTCGCGGACCGGATCGCCGAGCTCGCGGCGGCGCTCCCGGCCGTGACCGTGGATCCGGAGGTCGCCTGCCGCGCCCGCGTCCTGGCAGCCGGGGCCCTCGAAGGGGGAGCCCGGCTCCTCGCCGGGAGCCTGGAGCCGGCGGACGACTTCCAGCCCCTGGTCGTGGCGGATGCGCTTCCCACAATGCGGCTCCTCCAGGAGGATCTGTTCGCTCCGGCCGTCTCCCTGGTGAGCGTCGGCGATGTGGAGGAGGCGCTGGCGGACGACGCCCTCTGTCCCTACGCCCTCGCGGTTTCGATCTTCGGTCCCGAAGGCGAGGCCCGGGCCTTGGCCGGGAGGGTGCGGGCCGGTGTGGTGGTGATCAACGACGTGATCGTCCCCACCGCGGACCCGCGGCTCCCGTTCGGCGGACGCGGGGAGAGCGGCTTTGGCGTCACCCGCGGGGCCGAGGGATTGCTGGACCTCACCGTCCCCAAGGTGGTGGCGGTGCGGCGGGGTCGGCAGCTCCCCCATCTCGGGAAGCGGCATCCGGAGGACGCCGCCCTGTTCCACGCCTATCTGACCCTGACCCACGCGGGCGAGCTTCGCGCGAGGTTTCGCGGAGCCGCCGGCCTGCTGCGTGCCCTCATCCGGAGGGGACGCGGCGCCTGACCAGAAGGAGGGAGGACCATGGACACCACGGATCGCATCGGCGTCGTCGGCGCGGGGCTCGCCGGCCTCGCCGCGGCCGTCACCCTGGCCGCCCGCGGCCATCGCGTCGTCCTGTTCGAACGCAACCCCTGGCTGGGGGGGAAGGCGGCGGTGCTGAGCGAGAAGGGGTTCCGCTTCGACATGGGGCCGACCATCCTCACGCTCCCCTCGGTCCTCGGCCGCATCTTCGCCGAGGCCGGGCGGGACCTCCGCGAGGAGCTGGACCTCATCCCCCTGGACCCGCAGTGGCGGTGCTTCTACGAGGACGGCTCCACCCTGGACCTGGTACAGGACCCCGCCCGCATGGAGGCCCTCCTCGAAACCTTCGCCCCCCGCTCCGGCGTGCCCGAGGGCTACCGCCGGTTCCTGGGCCTGGCCGAGCGGCTCCACGGGATTTCGGACCGGTACTTCTTCTGGCGCTCGGTGGGATCGGTCGCCGACACGTTCGACGGCGGCAACACCTTCAAGGCGTCGGTCCTGGGCGACCTGCTGGCCCTGCGCTTCGGCCGGTCGGTCGCGAGCACGGTGCGCGGCCACGTGCCCGAGCCCCGGGTGGCCCAGATGCTCGACCATTTCACCCAGTACGTGGGCTCGGCGCCGGACGCTTCGCCGGCCGTGCTCTGCGGCATCGCCCACATGCAGACCTCCGAAGGGATCTGGTATCCCCGGGGCGGCACCCGGGCCGTTCCCGAGGCCCTGGCGCGGCTCGCCAGGGATCTGGGCGTGGAGGTGCGGGAGGGCACGGGCGTGCGGCGCATCCTGGCTGAGCAGGGGGCGGTCACCGGGATCGAGACCGACTCCGGGGAACGGGTGCCCCTGGCCGCGGTGGTCTCCAATGCCGACGCCGTCCGCACCCACCGGGAGCTCCTGGAGGGCCACCGGGCCGCCCGGCGCTTCGAGAGGCGGCGGCGCTACGAGCCCGCCTGCTCCGGGGTGGTGCTCTACCTGGGGCTCGACCGCGCCTACCCGCATCTTCTCCACCACAACTTCGTCTTCTCGCACGACCCGAAAGGTGAGCTCGCGGCGATCTACCGCAGGGGCGAGCCGGCCCAGGACCCGACCTGCTACGTCTGCGCCCCGGCCCAGACCGAGCCGGAGGTGGCGCCCACGGGCGGCGAGGCCCTCTACGTCCTCGTCCACACGCCCTACCTGCGCCCCCACCACGACTGGAAGCGGATGCTTCCCGCCTACCGTGAGGTCATCCTGGACAAGCTGGAGCGGTGCGCGGGCCTCGCGGGGATCCGGGAGCGGATCGTCTACGAGTCCGCCTTGACGCCCCAGGACATCCACGACCGCTATCGCGTGCTCGACGGCGCGATCTACGGTCTGGCGAGCCACGGCCGGTTGCTCGGCGCCTTCAAGCCGGGCAACCGGAGCCGCGATCTGGCGGGCCTCTACCTCGCGGGCGGCGCGGCCCACCCCGGCCCGGGCATGCCCATGGTCCTGATGTCCGGCTGGATCGCGGCGGACGCTCTGGACCAGGACGGGATCGTGGCCGGCCGCGCAGGGGAGAAGCGTCGAGCTGTCTGGTCCGATGTGCGGCCGAGCCCCCTCCCGAGGGCTCCCGGGCGGGGGGCTTCGGCCGCCGCAAAAGGCGAGATGCCAAGGCCCCGCTTTTGCAAATGATCTGATCACCGTGGAAACCACTCCGAAGCGGCCGGAAGGCCCACAGCCGAGCGACGGGAGGTCTCCCGAGATCTCGCCGCTCCTCCTTTCCATGTTCGGGCGCTACACCGAGAGGTATCTCTCGCAGCACTTCCACGCCGTGCGTCTGGCCAAGGACCAGCGGCCCGATCCCGTGACCATCCGGGACAAGCCACTGATCATCTATTTCAACCACCCGTCCTGGTGGGACCCTCTCGTCTGCCTGCGTCTCGCCCAGCAGCTCTGGCCCGAGCGGCGGCACTACGGTCCGATCGACGCCAACGCCCTGGGCAAGTACCGCTTTTTCGAGAAGCTGGGCTTCTTCGGCATCGAGCCGGGGAGCGCCCGGGGCGCCCGGCGGTTCCTCGCGGTCTCGCAGGAGATCCTTTCCCGGCCGGACGCGGCCCTGTGGATCGCGGCCGAGGGGCGGTTCACCGATTGCCGGGAGCGGCCCGTGAAGCTCCGGTCGGGCATCGGCCACCTGGCAGTCCGGGTGCGCAACGCCGTCCTCCTCCCCCTGGCCTTCGAGTATCCATTCTGGGAGGAGCGCTTCCCGGAGGCCCTGGCCCGCTTCGGTGAAGAGCTCCCGGCCTCGGACGCCGACCTCAAGGCCTCGGACTGGACGGAGGTCCTCGCCGAGCGCCTGCAGGACTCCCAGGACGCGCTGCTGGCCGAATCCCTGTCCCGGGACCCGGCCCGTTTCGAGACCCTCCTGGGCGGCAAGGCGGGCGTGGGCGGGGTCTATGACGTCTGGCGCCGTCTCCGGGCCCGGCTCCGGGGGGAGCGCTTCCGTCCCCAGCACGGGGAGGAGGACTTCTGAGCCCATTCGCCCTCGCCCTCGCAGCCGCGGTCTGCGCCGGCATCCCCGCCCTGGTCTTCGGGCGGAACCTGGGCCGTTTCGCTCCGCCGCCGCCGCTTCGCTCCGGCGGTCCGCGCCCGGCCGTCTCGCTCCTCATTCCCGCGCGCAACGAGGAGGGCTCGATCAGCGGCGCGCTGGTGGCGGCCCTCGCGAGCCGGGGCGTGGACCTGGAGGTGGTGGTGCTGGACGATCAGTCGGAGGACCGCACGGCCGCGCTCGTCCGCGAGGTCGCCGCCCGCGACCCCCGGGTCCGCCTGGAGACGGCGCCCCCTCTGCCCGCGGGCTGGTGCGGCAAGCAGCACGCCTGCGCCGTCCTCGCCGGGCACGCCCGGCACCCCGTCCTGGCGTTCGTGGACGCCGACGTCCGCCTGGCGCCGGCTGGCCTTGCCCGGTCCGCCGCCTTCCTGGAGGCGAGCGGGGCGGATCTGGTGAGCGGCTTCCCCCGCCAGAAGACGGTCACGTTCCTCGAGCGGCTCCTCCTCCCCCTGATCCACTTCGTGCTCCTGGGATTTCTCCCCGTGGGCCGGATGCGCAAGAGCCGTCATCCCGCCTACGGCGCCGGCTGCGGCCAGCTCTTCCTGGTGCGGCGGGAGGGCTATGAAAAGGCCGGAGGGCACGCAGCCATCCGGACTTCGCTCCACGACGGCATCATGCACCCCCGGGCCTTCCGCCGGGCGGGCCTCGCCACCGACCTTTTCGACGCCACGGACGTGGCCTCCTGCCGCATGTACCGGAGCGCCGCCGAGGTCTGGCGCGGCCTGGGCAAGAACGCCACGGAGGGGCTCGCCTCCCCGGGCAAGATCGTCGTCTTCACGGCCCTCTTCCTGCTCGGCCAGGTGCTCCCGCCGGTCCTTCTCCTCCTGGCGCTGACCGGCGCGGCCCCGTCCTCCGTCCTGATCCCGGCGGTCCTGGGCACCCTGGCGGTCTACCTGCCCCGCCTTGCCGCCGTCCGGCGCTTCCGCCAGCCCCTGGACGGCGCCCTGCTCCACCCGCTCGCCATCCTCGTGTTCCTGGCCATCCAGTGGACCGCCCTGGGCCGCAAAGCCCTGGGCCTGCCCGCGGGCTGGAAGGGGAGGACCTACAGCCCCAGCCCGGCGCCGTGAAGCGCCGGCTTCGCCGGATCGCCACCGCCGGCAATGCGGCGGCCCTCGTCCTCGCGGTCGCGGTCCGCGCCAACGGCGAGCTCCTCTTCGGGCCGGCCTCAGCCCGCGGGTCCTCACCCCAACCCCCCTCGCAAGGGAGAGGGGCTCAGGACAGTCCCGATTCGCTTTCCTCTCCCTCTCCGCCTGGGAGAGGGAGCCGCAGGGTGAGGACGCGCGGGCTTTCCGCCCCGACCTCCAAGGACGAGGCGGGGGTGAGGTCGCCCCGGGTTCTCCTGGTGGTGATCGACGCGCTCCGCGTCGACGCCGCGCAGGACGGCCGGCTGATGCCCAACCTGCACCGGGTCGCCGGGGGTGGAGCGAGCGGCGCCGCGACCGTCGAGTCCTGGATCCCTTCGACCGTGGCCGGAATCCGCGCGCTCATCGAAGGGGCTGTGCCACCGCCGGTCTCGTTCCTCCAGGACTTTGGAACCGGCCGGGCTCCATCCGGTGGAATCTTCGAGGCGCTGTCCTTGGCCGGCCTGCGTGCGTTCGCCGCCGGGCCGCGCCTGTGGAGCGACCTCTACGGGCCGTGGCTCGCGGGCTCGGTCTCCGTGGACTCCATGGCGGGAGACGACGGGCGGGTCCTCGCGGCCGGCTTGGACGCCCTGGAACGGGGAGGATACGACCTGATCGTCGTCCACCTCGGCAAACCGGACGCCGCCGCCCACCTCCACGGCGCCCGCTCCCCGGAGTACCGGGAGGCCGTGCGCCGGGCCGACGCCGCCCTGGGCGAGCTGATGGACCGGGCCGGCCCGGGCACGACCGTGATCGTCACCTCCGACCACGGCGTCACCGACCAGGGCGGGCACGCGGGGCCGGAGCAGGAGGTGCTGGAGGTGCCGGTCGCCCTCGGCGGACCGGACCTGCTCCCGAGCGACTTCGGGGAATTTCCGCAGAAGGACCTCCCCCGGCTCGTCCTGTCGCCTTTCGGGCTCTCGCTGCCGGCCGCCCCGCCCGAGGCCCCCCGCCGGTTTCGCGCCACGGCCCATCTTCTGTTCCTCCTGGCCGTGGTGGCCGGGATGGTGATCTGTCGGGCCCTGATGGCGGGCGCGGAGGGGGGGCGGGTCGCGACGCTCCTCCCTGCGGCGCTCTGGATCGGGATCGTGCTCGCCGTTCTGGGCCTCTTCCGGCTCGCCCTCCTCATTGTCCTCGCGGCCCTCGGCTTCGCCGCCTGGAAGACGGCAGGCCCGTGGCGGTCGCGATGGCGTCTCTCGGGCTTCGGCCGGATCGAGCCGGAGTGGATCGGAGCCCTCGCCGCTCTCGGCTTCGCCTGGCTGCTCGGTTCCTCCAGGCTCTTCGAGCCGCGCTTCGACGATCTCTCCTTCGCGAGGGGTTTCCGTCCCCTGGCGATCCTGTTCGTGGCGTCGGGCCTGTTGCGCCAGGTCAGGATCCGGAAGGGGCGCGAGGTCTGGAGAGCCCATCCGAAGGGGCGGATCCTGGCGGCGGCTCTGGTCCTCGGAGGCGGCGCCTGGATCCTGGGAGGTCCCCCGCTCCTGGGAATCTGCGCGGTCGCGGGGCTCGCCGGGGCCTTGTTGAGCAGCTTCCTCGTCACCGAGGTCCGTCCCCCGGACGGACCGGAGAGCCTCCTCGCCTGGGCGCTCGACCGGTCCGCCCTCCAACTCGGTTTTCTGTGCGGGTTCCTGCCGGCCTTCTTCTCCAGCCTCCTGGGAGAGACGGCGAGCCTCTCGACGCTCGATGTCCGCTTCGCCTTCCGGATCGCCGACGGGCCGCTCGGCCTCCCGGGGGCCGTCCTGGCCGTCCTGCTGCCCCAGGCCCTCCCCACGCTCGCGCTCCTCCTGGGCCTCGCGCCCGCCCTCGCCCGCTCTCACCCTGGTCGGACCGGCGAATTCGCCGCGGGCATGGCCCTCGCCGTCCTGGGCCAGGGGCTGGCCGTGGGCCTGTCCCTCACCGGCTTTCCCTTCCTCGGCGGGCGGGGCTCCGACGCGGTCGGTCTCCTGGTGCGGCTGGTCGGCGAGGTGACGTTCCTGTTCCTGGGGAGCGCCGCCGCCGTCGCCTTCGGACGGATCAGGCCGCCTGCCGCACGACCTGGGCCCCCTGCGGCCACGTCCCCTTGAGGAAGCTCTCGGCTGCCGGGAAGAACTCCCGGGGACGCTCGATATAGGGGTGGTGCCCGGCGCCCTTGAGCAGCAGGAAGCGGGCGTTGCCCGCGTGGGCCGCCCACTCACGGGAGGCCTCCACGGGCACCACGTCGTCCGTGCCCTGGAGAACCAGGAGGGGCGCCTCCAGGTCCGCCAAGCGCGGACGGAAGTCCCAGGGACCCATCTTGGGGAGGATGTGGTCGAAGTAGAGGGACATCGTGTGCCGGGGCCACTCGTTGGGAAAGGAGCAGACGTCGTCCAGGGGGAATCGGGTGACCGCCCCCAGCTCGCCCATCAGGGCCGGCAGGAGGAAGTAGAGGAACCAGGCGCGGCAGAAGGCCACCGGGTCCGTCTCGTCGATTCCCTCGCGCCGCATCTCCTCCAGCCGGGGGATCCCGGGCGGGTGGATGAGAGCTTCGGCCGAGGGGAGCTCCTGGATCCACTCCCCCGGGGTGCGGGGCGTGATGGGAGAGACGAGGAGCATCCTCTCGATCCGCTCCGGGCTCTCCAGGGCGTAGAGGGCGGTGATGGCGGCGTGGTACGAGGAGCCGAGGAGGGACATCCGGTCGAGCCCGAAGTAGCGCCGGATGGCTTCCAGATCGGCCACGTCCTCCTCCAGGGAGAGATGCCGGCCGTCCGTGATTGCGCTCGACCGGCCGCGGCTCCGGGGATCATAGAAGATCAACTGCCGGCCCTCCGCCAGAGGATGGAGGAGCTCGCCCAGCCAGTTGGCGTTCGGGACCACGACCGTCTCCGGACCCTCTCCCAGGATCCGGTAATAGAGATGAAGCCCCGGCCGGACGAACGCGAACCCTTCGCTGCTCTTCACAGGCGGATCGTATCCTACTCCCCGCCGGGGGAGGGGAGGGGCACGGGCTCGGCCGGCGGGGGCTGGCGGCCCAGGGTGAAGGAGAACACGCTCCCGACCCCGGGCTCGCTCTCCACCCAGATCCGCCCGCCGTGGGCTGCCACGATCCGCTTGGAGATCGCCAAGCCCAGGCCGCTCCCCGGCTCCCGGTGGGACGGCGACGTCCAGTAGGCTTCGAAGAGGTGGGGGAGGTCCTCTTCCAGGATGCCCGGGCCGGTGTCGGCCACAAAGAAGCGGACCTCCCCGGTGCCGAGCCGGTCGGCTCCCACGGTGACCGTCCCCTCCAGGGGCGTGAACTTGAGGGCGTTCCCCACCAGGTTCGCGAACACCTGGAGGAGGCGGTAGCGGTCCCCCTCGACCGGGGGGAGGTCCGGCGGGACCGCGCTCTCCAGCCGCCGGGACTTCCGCTCCGCGGCTGCGCGGTGGGCCTCGAGGGCTTCGGCGATCAGGTCCGCGGGATCGATCGGCTCCGGAGCGAGCACCAGCCGGCCCGCCTCGATGCTC
>DASQEB010000560.1:0-11821 GCA_035633875.1 Thermoanaerobaculia bacterium | reverse complement strand
GCGATGGGAGAGGGGGACAGGGGGTGAGGTTCCGGGAGGGGGCCCTCCAACCACCGCCCGACTCTCCGCAACCCCCCCTTCCCCCGCGGCTCCCCCTCCATCTCCGGAATCAACCGCAAGGCCATTCCTGGGAACGCCGCTTCGATTTCCCGGATCGCCGCCTCCTGGTCCGCCCGCCGCGCCCGGCAGAGAGGGCAGGGGCCCGGGTCGGGCGGCAGGACGCGGTTGACAAGGATCTCCCGGACGGGGATGCCGGCTTCAGCGAGGGCAGCGAGGGCGTCCCGGGTCTCGGCGAGGGGGAGGGCCTCGGGGAGGAGGACCCAGGCGAGGGCGGAACGGGCGGGGTCGCGGAGGAGGCGGTGGAGGTCCCGGGCTTGGGATTCGAGGTCGGCCACGAAGGCGTCAGCGGCGTCCGGGGCATAGCCGCCGGCAAAGTGCTCGGCGAGGGCGCGGTGCCGGCCCTGGAGGCGGTCGAGAACCGAGGCGAAGCGGCCGAGGGCTTCCGGGATGGCCAGCAGGCGGAGGGTGTGGGCGGTGGGGGCGGTGTCCACGACGATCTCGTCGGCTTCGGTCCCCCGGGAGAGACGGGAGAGCTCCAGGAGGCCGGCCAGCTCGTCGGCACCGGGGAGAGTGAGGCCCAGGAGCCGGTCCACGTCACCTTCGTCCAGGTAGGTCCCCCGCTCGGCGAGGGTGCGGAGGTCGGCTTGGTGCTCTTTCAGGAAGCGGGAGAGGGCCCGGGGCGCCTGGAGCTCGGCGGCTTCGAGGGTGCCCCGGCGCGTGGGAATCCGCGAGGGATCGGGGCCGAGGCGGGGGCCCAGAGCGTCGCCGAGGGAGTGCGCGGGATCGGTGGAGAGGACGAGGACGTGCCGGCCGGATTCGGCGGCGGCGAGGGCGGCGGCAGCGGCGCAGGTGGTCTTGCCCACCCCGCCCTTGCCGCCGAAAAGGCGCAGGATCATCGGTCGGAGGGCTCGTCCCCCTGGAACGAGACGTCGATCTCGAAGGAGCCGCGGTCGAGCGACATGGCACCGGTGGCTCCGGCGGCCTCGCGCTCTTCGCGGATCTCCCGGAGGCGGGCGAGGATGTCTGTCTCCAACTCGGCGAACTCCCCGTCGTCGATCTCCCCCAGCTCGAGCTGCATCTGGGCCGCGAGGAGCTCCTCGCGCAGCCGCCCCTCGTCGTTCATCTCGGCGTCCACGGCGGCGGCGACCTTGTCGAGGACGAACCGGAGGCCGCCGATCAGGAGGCTGTCAAGGATGATCATTCGGCGTCCGTCGCCCGCTCCAGGCGCAGGCGGATGTTGACGAAGTTGTAGGGCGGCCAGGGACCGGTGTACTTGAGGATCAGGTTCTCGTACCGGGCATCGACCTCCTTGACCCTGGCGTCGAACTCGGGCTCGCGGTCCCTGGCGACGAGGAAGGCGGCGTTCAGGATCATCTTGTCCCCGATGGGCTTGTTGGTGCGCGAGGCGACGGAGACGGCGCCCAGGGTCTCCAGGATCTCGGAGGCGAGCTGCTCGGAGCGCTCCTGGAGGAGGGAGTCCACGAGGCGTCCGTACTGCATGCGGGCGAAGTAGGTGGACCCCTTCTGGTGGGAGATCTCCTGGCGCAGGAGGCGCAGGCTCTCGTCCTCCTTCTCGATCTCCCGGATGACGACCTCGGGCTCCCAGAGCACCTTGAGGCCGAACTCGAGCTTGTTCTTCATCTTGACGAGCACGTCGTGGAACGCGTCGTAGGCCGTGCGGAGGAGCTCGATGATGTCCTCGGAGGTCTTGAACACGGTGCTGAAGGACATGGGGATCACTGTGAAGTCCCGCATGACGACCTCGTTGACCCGCTCGTGGGCGAGGACGTTCTCCCGGGTGGGGTCGTAGACCTCCAGAGGGGTGTCGGAGACCACGGCAGCGATGTCCTGATAGTTGACGGTGTGGACCTCCGCGGGCTCGCTGCCGATGCCGATCGGGCCGAAGCGGAGGGGGTCGGTCGTCTGGATGATGCAGTAGACGTACTTGCCGCTGCGCCCGCTGGCGGTCCGGGAGGACTCGGGGAAGGCGAACAGCTCGGAGGCCGGTCCGGCGGCAGGGATCCTCTCCAGGGTGGAGGTCGGGGCCTCGGTGGAGCGGGTAGCCCGTTCCGTGGTCTGGGAGCGCCCGGCTGCGGCCGGCACGGTCTTGACGGACCGGGCGGGCGCCGGGGCCTTGGCGGCCTTGCGGCCGGAGCCCCCGGCGGCCGGAACGGCGCCGGCGCGTTTCTTCGGAGACTTCTTCCCGGTGTCGCTCTTGTCGGCTTTGCTCATGTCTGAACGTGGTCTCCTACCGCTTCCGGGCGTCGAGCTGCCGCCGGACCTCCTGTTCCAGGTCCCTGGGCAGACAGGGCTTGGTCACGACTGCGTCGCACCCCACTTCCATGGCCTTGTCGTGGGCGGCGGCGAGGGCGTGGGCGGTGAGCGCGATGACGGGGATGTCGCGGGTCCGGTCGTCAGCCTTGAGCCGCCGGGTGGCCTCCCAGCCGTCGATCCTGGGCAGGGAGAGGTCCATGAGGATGACGTCCGGATGGAGCTCGAAAGCCTGATCGATCGCCTCCTGCCCGTCGGCGGCAGTGGCCACACGGAAGCCGCGGAACTCCAGGTACTCGGCGAAGATCTCGCGGCCGTGAGCGACGTCGTCGACCACGAGCACGAGGGGGGGCAGGGCTTCGTCACCGCTCATGATGTCCTCGGCTGGCAGGGAAGGAAGAGGGTAAAGGTGGAGCCCTCGCCCAGCGTGCTCACCAGGGTGATGCGGCCGTCGAGCAGGTGGGCGAGGCGGCGGCAGATGGAGAGTCCCAGGCCCGTGCCACCCTGGCGCCGCGCGTAGGAGCTGTCGGCCTGCTCGAAGGCCTCGAAGATGGTCTTCTGGTTCTCCTGGGCGATGCCGATGCCGGTGTCGGCCACGGCGATCGAGATCTCGTCGGCCTCCCGGTCGTGCTCGAGGCGGATGGAGACCGAGCCCTGAGGGGTGAACTTGAGGGCGTTCGACAGGAGATTGAGAACGATCTGCTTGACCTTCTGGCGGTCGGTCCGGATCGCCGGCGGGTCCTCCGGGAGGCTTCGGGTCACCTCCAGCCTCGTGCCCGCGATCAGGGGCTCGACCTCGGTCATGACCTCGTCGATGAGCTCGGGGAGACGCACGGTCTCCACCTGGATCGGCATCTTGCCCGACTCGATCCGGGCGATGTCCAGGAGGTCGTTGATGACCGCCAGCAGGTGGCGGGCGTTGGAATCAACCCGCGTGAGCTTCTCCCGCTGTGGTCGGGACATGTCCCCGGAGACTCCCTCCAGGAGCAGGTGGGTGTAGCCCATGATGGCGTTGAGCGGCGTGCGCAGCTCGTGGGAGACGTTGGCGAGGAACTGCGACTTCATGGCCGACGCCTGCTCGAGCTGAAGGGCCTGGCGCCGCAGGAGCTCGTTCTGCTCCGCCAGCTCGGCCGTGGCCTCCCGGACCTTCTCTTTGAGCTCCTCGGAGTGGCGCTTGACCTGCTCGTAGAGGCGCGCCTTCTCCACCGCCTCGGTGAGGTCGTGGAGGATGGTGACCACCGCCGTCTCTTCGCCGTGCTTGGAGACGACCTTGCCGGAGATGGCCTCCACCGGGATGGTGGCCCCGGAGCGGGGGTCGACCAGGCTCAGCTCGCCCCGGAAGCTCTTGGTCTGACCCGTGTGGAGGTTGGAGACGAAGGTGGTGAACACGGCGTCGTTGGCCCGCACCCGGCGCTCGACCTCGCGGTCGCCGCTCGACGAGGAGTCGGTGAACATCCGCTCGGCCGGCGGGTTCATCCGGACGATGTTCCCCTCGGGGTCGGTGACCAGGATCGGGTCCTGCACCGAGTTGAGGATCAGGTCGAGGCGGTCGCGCTCGGCGCGGGTGGCGGCCTCGGCCACGCGGAGCCGGCGGTAGTTCTCCTCGATCTCCAGAGTGGCCCGCCGCAGGTCGGTGACGTTGCGGAGGACGGAGACCACTCCGGTCTCCCCGAGGCGGATGGTCACCGGTGTGCTCAGCACCTCGAAGAGGAGGTCCTGGCCCTCGGAAGGGTCCACGAGGAGGAGCTCGCGGCGGGTGGGGCTCTCGGTGTTGGTGAACATCGAGGCCGAAAAGAGCATGTTGTTGAGGGCCACGGCCCGGCGCCATCCCTCGCTCTTGCTGTCGTCCACGGTCAGGAGCATCTCGGCCCCGGTGTTAGCGACGAGGATGCGGCCGTCGCCGTCGGTGAGCATGATGGGGTCGGTCACCGCGTTGATGATGGAGAAGAGCCAGCTCCGTTCCCGCTTGTGGCGGCGCTCGTCGATCTGGGCCCGGTGGTACCACAGGGAGACGAGGCGGACGCCCAGGAGCTCCGAGGCCCAGACCACGTCCTCCCACATCGGCCCGCCGTCTTCGGACGAGATGAGGAGGAGGCCTGCGCCCATCTCCTCACCCCGGTCCGGCCGGGTGAGAGGGATGGCGTGGAACGGAACGTCGCCCAGAGGGGTCTCGAAGGGGCGCCGCAGGTTGCGGCCCGGGTGGAAGGTGACCGGCTCCCCTCCGGCCAGGGCGATGATCAGGGGATGGGTCCGGTCGCCCAGGTCGAGGCTGAAGGAGTCCACGGAGCCGAGAGAGAGGCCCAGCCCCGTGAGGCCCACCAGCCTGCCGTTCTCCCCCTCCACCACGGCGCACAGCGCCCGCTCGACCCCGGAATGGCGGGCGAGCCACCGCAGGGTCATCACCGCGCAGGGGCGCACCTCGTGCTCGGCCAGCAGGGCGTCCACCAGGGCGACCTTCGCCTTGGGGCTGGCACCGCTCCGCTGGCCGGGGAGCGCATCGAGGTGTGCGAGGCGTGCCACGGCTCTTGGCTCAGCTCTTCGTCGACGATCGGGTTCTGCGCGGCGGCGTCTCCTCCCGGACCATGGAGGCGGCGGCGAGTTGAGCGCGCAGCGCCGCGTTCTCGGCCAGAAGCTCTTCGGACGAGCGGGATTCGATCGCCGGACGCGAGACCGAAGGTACCTGGGAGACCGCCTCGGAGTACTTGATATAGGTGTCGATGGACGCCACCACGATCCGGGCCTCGACCGTCAGCAGGTCGATGCCGACCAGGGACACCCGGACCCATGCGTCGATCACGATGCCCTTGTCCAGGACCCGGTCCAGGACATCGATGAGACTGGTACCACCGGACGCTCGTTCAACCGGCATTGATCTTCCCCCTGGTTTTCTGCTTGTCGGACTGGTTCGACTTCCTCCGCTCCCGACCCTCCTCCTGCGGCTTCTCCTGCACCAAGGCCAGAGACGAGACCCTCTCCTCCAGGCGTCGGATCTGCTCCCGCAACGATTCGTTCTCCTGCGACAACCGGCGGGCGGCCACGGACAGATTGGGATCGTTGCGCCACCAGTCCAGCCCGATCTGTTCGGCCTTGTCGATCGAACAGACGAGCAGGCGGATCCGAATCGTCAGGAGCTCGACCTCGGCCAGGGAGACCCGGATGTCCCCCGCAATGACCAGACCCTTGTCTAGGACACGGTCGAGAACGTCGACCAGACCGCTGGAACGGCGATAGGTCGGTTCGATGGTGGAAGTCATTGTGTCTCGTTCGGTTTCCGCGCGATAGCGGCCGTCGTTTGCGAGGGCTCGATCCTAGCCGACAATCTGCGTTGAAGCAATGCAAGACGCCTGCCCTGCGGGCTGCTACCATTGGCGGCCGAACGGCCTCCCGGAGTGGGAGAAGGACAAGGATCATGGAGAGATTGCAGCCCCGAGTGCGCAACGCGCGTCGCGGGACCGGCTTCGCCTTCGCGGCCTGCCTGGTCCTCGCCGCCCTCGTTCCGGCCGGCGGCGCGGAGGAGAAGGCTGCCGCCACGGAGGATCTTGCAGCCGCCAGGACCCTGTTCGAGAAAAACCTTCAAGCCATCCGCGACAAGGACCGGGAGGCCTACCTGTCCTGCTACCTCGAGTCGGAGGGGCTGGTGCGCACCGGGCCGACGGGGGTCGACCTCGGTTACGCCGGGCTCGCCGCCACGGCCGGGCAGGGCTGGCCCGACCGCATCGAGGCTGACGACATGCGTCTGACCCCGGTCCGGCCGGGCCTCGTCTACGGCACCTACCGCTACCGGGTGCGCTACGGCGGCCAGGAGGTGGCCGGGCTCTCGGAGCGCTTGTTCGTCCGGACCCCGCAGGGGTGGAAGATCGCGGTGAGCACCGCCTTCCCGGCTCTGCCCGGCGTGCCGCCACCGGCCCGGGCCCTGGTGGGCGCCACCCTGGTGGACGGCACGGGCCGGCCGCCGGTCCCGGACGCGGTGGTCCTCATCCGGGAGGGCAGGATCGAGTGCGCCGGCCCCCGTCCAGAATGTCGGGTGCCCGCCGGAGTGGACGTGACCGACCTCGCAGGGCATTGGATCACCCCCGGGCTCGTGGACGCCCACGTCCACTTCTCCCAGACCGGCTGGGCGGATGGCCGTCCGGACTCCCTGGATGTCCGGGAGCGGCATCCGTATGAGAAGACGATCGCCGATCTGGAGAGCCATCCCGAGCGTTTCGGCCGCTCCTACCTCTGCTCCGGGGTGACCGCCGTCTTCGATGTCGGGGGATATCCGTGGACTCTCGAGCTTCCGGCCAAGGCCGAGACCGATTCCGGGATGCCGCGCGTGGCGGCCGCCGGTCCTCTGCTCTCGACGCTCGATCACTGGCTGAACCTCCCGGGCGAGCGGCAATTCCTCCCTCTAAAAGATGGTGAGTCCGCCCGGGCCGGGGCGCGCTACCTGGCCGCCCGGGGCTCGGCGGCGGTGAAGGTCTGGTACATCGTCTCCCCAGACCTGCCGGTGGCGGGGTCAGCCCCCGCCGTGCAGGCTGCCGGCGAGGAGGCCCGGAGCCACGGTCTTCCCCTCATCGTCCACGCGACCGGCCTCGCCGAGGCCAAAGGTGCCCTGCGGGCGGGGGCGAAGCTCCTCGTCCACAGCGTCTGGGACCAGCCGGTCGACCAGGAGTTTCTCGACCTCGCCAAGAAGAACGGCACGATCTATTGCCCGACCCTGACCGTGGGCCGGGGTTACCAGCGAATGCACGAGAGCGCCCTGCGCCAGGAGCCTCCAACGGTGGACGACCCCAACCGATGCGTCGACCCCGCGACCCTGGCCCGGGTGGCCGAGACGGCCAGCACCCCGGCCTCCCTCACCGCCGAGCAGGTCCAGACCCGGGCGGCCCGCACGGCCGAGCGGGAACGGATCGCTGCGGAGAACCTGAAGCGCGTGGCGGCGGCGGGCGTCCCCATCGCCATGGGCACGGACGCCGGCAATCCCTTGACCCTCCATGGCCCGTCCGTGTACGCCGAGATGGAGGCCCTGCAGGCCGCCGGCCTCACGCCCCTGGAGGTCCTGGTGGCCTCGACCCGGGGCGGGGCCCTGGCCATGGGACGGGAGAAGGACCTCGGCACGGTGGAGAAGGGCAAGCTCGCCGACCTCCTGGTGGTGGCGGGCGACCCCACGGCGGACGTAGCCAATCTACGAAAGGTGAAATACGTGGTGCGTGGAGGCGTGTTGCGGCCGGTGTCGGAGCTCTCGGTGCTGGCAGCGGGCGTCCCCTGATCCCCTCGTCACCCGGGCGTCCCCTCGCCGCGGTGCGGCAGACGCTCGTCCGCTGGTAGAATGGTCTGTCGCTGCAACCGTCCTTTCCTTGAACATTGCATAGGAGCCTTCTCATGGTGTGCCTACCTCCCCCGCACTTCGCCACGAAAGAGCGCGGACGGCCGATCCTCGGCGCCGTCCTCGCGCTCCTCCTCGGTGTGCTCGCGCTGCCGCTCCAGGCGCAGCCGGCCACCGAGCTCTTCTTCTCGGAGTACATCGAGGGCAGCTCGAACAACAAGGCGCTCGAGATCTTCAACGGCACCGGCGCCCCGATCAACCTCGCGGCGGGCGGCTACAGCGTGCAGATGCACTTCAACGGCAACCCCGTCGCCACCCTGACGATCAACCTGGTGGGCACCGTGGCCCCCAACGACGTCTTCGTCCTCGCCCAGGCTTCGGCCGACCCGGCGATCCTGGCGGTGGCCAACCAGACCAACGGCGCCGGCTGGTTCAACGGTGACGACGCCGTGGTCCTGCGCCGAGGCACGACGGTCCTCGACGTGATCGGCCAGATCGGCTTCGATCCCGGCACCGAGTGGGGCACCGGGCTCATCTCGACGGCCGACAACACCCTGCGCCGCAAGCCCTCGATCTTCCAGGGAGATCCGATCGGGAGCGACGTGTTCAATCCAGCGGTCGAGTGGGACGGCTTCGCCACCAACACCTTTGGCGCCCTGGGCTGTCACCCCGCGGTCACCTGCCAAGACGTGCAGACCCGCGAGATCTACGAGATCCAGGGCAACGGCCTGACCTCCCCCTTCACGGGCCAGGTGGTGAAGACCCTCGACAACGTCGTGACCGCCGTGGGCCCCGACGGCTTCTTTATCCAGACGCCGGACGCCGAGGCGGATGCCGACCCCGAGACCTCGAACGGCGTGTTCGTGTTCACGGGGAACAGCGCTCCGACGGTCCAGGTGGGCGACCAAGTGGACGTCCAGGGCACGGTGGCCGAGTTCTTCAACCTCACCGAGATCACGGGCCCGACCGTCACCATCGACTCGACGGGCAACGCCCTGCCGGCCGTGGTGATCCTGGACCCTGACACGCCTTCGCCGAACCAGCCCCAGCCGGCGACCGAGATGGAGCGCTTCGAAGGGATGATCGTGCGGGTGGAGAACGGGCTCGCCACCGGTCCCACCGACCGTTTTGGGGACACGCCCATGGTGGCCAAGCTGGAGCGCCTGTTCCGCGAGCCCGGCATTCTGTTCCCGGGCCTTCCCGGCCTGCCGGTCTGGGACGGCAACCCCGAAGTCTTCGATCTCAACGCCGACCGGCTCGGGCTGCCGAACCTCCAGATCCCGGCCGGGGCGATCATCGAGGTGGCCGAAGGGCCGCTCGCGTTCGACTTCGGTGACTACCAGATCTGGCCCACCCTCCTCTCCGTGAACGGCGAGGCGATGGAGATTCCGGTGCGCGGCCGCGAGCCGGGTGAATTCACCGTGGCGAGCCAGAACGTCCTCCGCCTCTTCGACCTCGTGGACGACCCCGCGACCGACGACCCGGTGCCGTCCGAGGAGGAGTACGCCGACCGGCTCCTCAAGATGTCCCGGCTGCTCCGCGTGGGCCTGGGTGCGCCCGATGTCGTGGGCGTCCAGGAGGTGGAGAACCTCCAGGCCCTTCAGGACGTCGCCGTGCAGATCCAGAAGGACGACGCGTCCCTGGTCTATACCGCCTATCTGCTCGAGGGCAACGACATCGGCGGCATCGACGTGGGCTTCCTCGTCCGCGACACCGTGGCGGTCGATTCCGTCGCCCAGTTCGGCAAGGACGACACGTTCACCTTCAACGGCAACACCGCACTCCTCAACGACCGGCCGCCTCTGGTCCTCCAGGGCTCCTACACGGGCAACGGCGCGCCGTTCCCCGTCACCGTCATCGTCGTCCACCAGCGTTCCCTCTCCGGGATCGAGGGCAGCGACGGCCCGCGAGTCCGGGCCAAGCGCTTCGAGCAGGCCTTCCGGCTCTCGCAGTACATCCAGAGCCTGCAGGCCGCCAACCCCGGCATCCGTCTCGTGGTGACCGGCGACTTCAACGCCTTCGAATTCTCCGACGGCTTCGTGGACGTGATGGGCCAGGTCACCGGCAACCTGGACCCGGCCGGGGCGCTCGTGCCCGGCACGGACGAGGTCGACCCGGACCTCACCAACCAGCTCTTCCTGGAGCCGGCCGAGGAGCGGTACTCCTTCATCTTCGACGGCAGCGCCCAGGCGCTCGACCACTCCCTGACCTCCCAGGCCCTCAATCCGTTCGTCCGGGGGCTGGACCATGTCCGCGGCAACGCCGACGCCCCGGCGAGCTTCGCCACCGACACGTCGACGTACCTGCGCACCGCTGATCACGACGGCCTCGTCCTCTACCTGATGAGCGACGAGGACGCGGACGGCCTGGCGGACGACGTCGACACCTGCCTCGGCACGGCGATCCCGGAGGCCGCGGTGCCCGCCAACAATCTCGGCACCAACCGCTGGGCCCTGGTGGACGGCGATCTCGTGTTCGACACCACCCGGCCCGCCGGCAACGGCCCGGGCCTAACCTTCACGATCCAGGACACCGGCGGCTGCTCCTGCGAGCAGATCATCGCCCGGCTGGGCCTCGGGGAGGGCCACCGGAAGCTCGGCTGCAGCACGGAGGCGATGCAGACCTGGGTGGGGATGATCGGCCAGTAGAAAGTCGGGAATCGCCCGAGACGGGGAAGGCCGGGGAGAGATCCCCGGCCTTTCTTTTTGTAGAAAACGATTTTGGGCACCTGCTACACTCCGCGCCCACATCACGGGCCGGCGGCCGTGCCGCCGGATCATTGAAGCCGTAACTGCAGGGCCGGCGCTGTTTGCCGGAGGAGAACGAGATGTCGATTCAGTTGGACCGAGAGATCACGCAGGACTTCGACCGCGCCTCGGAGCTCGAGTGGCTGGAGACCAACGGTCTCGGCGGCTGGGCGGGCACGACGGTGACGGGGGCCCACAGCCGCCGTTATCACGGCCTTCTCGTCGCGGCCACCCGGCCCCCGGCGGGCCGGACCGTCCTGCTTTCACGCCTCGACGAGACCCTCCACGCGGGAGGAGAGACCTTCCACCTCGCCTGCAACCGCTTCCCCGGAGCCGTGGCACCCCGCGGGTTCGAGCACCTGGTGTCCTTCACCAGGGACCTGTTCCCCGTGTTCGAGTACGAGGCCGGCGGCGTCCGCCTGCGCAAGACGGTGGCCGCCGCGGACGGCGAGAACACCACCCTGGTGCTCTACGAGGTACTGGAGGCGCCCGGTCCGTTCATCCTGTCGCTGCGGCCGTTCCTCGCCGCCCGCGACCAGCACGCCCTGGCGTCGGCCAACGACACCCTCTCCCAGGAGGTCTCCTTCGAAGGAGATACGCTGCGGCTCCACCCCTATCCGGATGCCCCGGAGGCGTTCGTGCTGGTGCCGGGGGCGGACTTCCAGGCCAACCCCCAGTGGTGGTATCGCTTCGAGTACGAGAGGGAGCGGCGGCGCGGGACCGACGTCCAGGAGGACCTGTGGACGCCCGGTCTGTTCGGGCGGGAAATGGCTGCGGGCGGCCGGCTCGGCGTGATCCTCTCCACCGCGGACCCCCGGGGGAGAGACGCCTTCGCCCTTCTTGACAGGGAGCGGAAGCGGCGCGAGAAGCTCGTGAAGGGCCTGCCCGTGGGCGACCCCTTCGTCCGCTCCCTGGCCCTGGCCGCCGACGGCTTCCTGGTGCGGCGGGGAGCGGGGCAGCGCGCCGTCGTGGCCGGATATCCCTGGTCCGGCGAGCGGAGCCGGGACACCATGATCGCCCTGCCCGGCCTGTGCCTCATCACCGGCCGCTTCGAGGACGCGAAGAAGATCCTCAAAGCGTTCGCGAAGAGCGTCCATCAAGGGATGCTCCCCGACCGCCTGCCCGAGAAAGGGGAGGAGGCGCGGTACACCTCGGTCGACGCCTCCCTCTGGCTCTTCGTGGCCGTATGGAAGTACCTCCAGGCCGCGCAGGACGAGGGCTTCGTCCGCGACCTCCTGCCCGCACTGCGCAAGGTGGTCCAGGGATACGACAAGGGAAACGGCTCGGGAATCAAGGTGGCGGAGGATGGCCTCCTCGCGACCGGCGGGACGGACGTTCCCCTCACCTGGATGGACGGCATGATCGGCGGCCGGCCGGTGACCCCCCGACGCGGCAAGCCGGTGGAGGTCAACGCTCTCTGGTCCAACGCATTGAC
>DASQEB010000559.1:0-30182 GCA_035633875.1 Thermoanaerobaculia bacterium | reverse complement strand
CCCCCGGGAGATCTTCCTGGCCAACGCTCCGGCCTCCCTGGACGCCTGCCCCCTCGGCCCCGAGGTGAAGGGAGGGGGCGAGGATGCCTGAGCTCTGGGAGCTGACGGCGGAGGAGACGGCCCGGCGCGTCCGCGCCCGGGAGATCTCGGCGGCCGAGGTCGTGGAGGCGGCCCTCGCGCGCACGGCGCGGGTCGAGCCCCTGATCTCGGCCTATCTGGAGCTGTTCGAAGCCGAGGCCCGGGAGCGGGCCGCGGAGATCGACCGGCGGATCGCCGCCGGGGAGGACGTGGGTCCTCTCGCCGGGGTGCCCGTGGCCCTCAAGGACAACCTGAGCCTCGCCGGCCATGCCCTGACCTGCGCCTCGAAGATCCTCTCGGGGTACGTGGCTCCCTACACGGCCACGGCCGTGGCCCGGCTCCTCGCGGCCGGGGCCGTGCCCCTGGGCCGGGCGAACATGGACGAGTTCGCCATGGGATCGTCCTGCGAGAACTCGGCGTTCCAGATCACCCGCAACCCGTGGGACCTGGCCACGGTGCCCGGGGGATCCAGCGGCGGGCCGGCCGCCGCGGTGGCCGCGGGGAGCGTCCCCCTCGGGATCGGCTCGGACACCGGCGGGTCCGTCCGTCAGCCCGCAGGCCTTTGCGGTCTTGTCGGGGTCAAGCCCACCTACGGGCGTGTCTCCCGCTACGGTCTCGTGGCCTTCGCTTCGTCCACGGACCAGATCGGCCCCATCACCCGCTCGGTTCGGGACGCCGCCCTGTCCCTTGCAGTCATGGCCGGGCCGGACCCCCGCGACTCCACAGCCGCCGACCGGCCGGTCGACGACTATCTGGCGCGGATCGAGGACGGCATCAAGGAGCTCCGCGTCGGCGTCATCCAGGAGATCGGCCACGCCGGACTTGCAGGGGCGAGCCTCCGCAACTGGCGGGAGTCCCTGGACCGGCTCGTGGCCGCGGGGGCGGAGCTGGTGGAGGTCTCGGTGCCGAGCCTGGATGCGGCCATCTCCATCTACTACGTCATCGCCACCTCCGAGGCGAGCGCGAACCTCGCCCGCTTCGACGGTGTGCGCTACGGCCGGCGGGCAGGTGGGGTGGACAACCTCCTGGATCTCTACATCGAGAGCCGCAGCCAGGGTTTCGGCGCCGAGGTCAAGCGCCGGATCATGCTTGGCACCTTCGCCCTCTCCTCGGGGTATTACGAGGCCTACTACGGCCGGGCCCGGGCCGTGCTCGAGCGCATGCGCCGCGAGCTCGACCTGGCCTTCGAAGGGGCCGACGTGGTGGTGACCCCTACCAGCCCCGGCGCCGCGTTCCGGATCGGCGAAAAGGTGGACGACCCGCTCGCCATGTACCTTTCCGACATCTTCACCACGCCCGCGAGCCTCGTGGGGCTCCCCGCGGTCGCCGTCCCCTCGGGCGCGGACGACCGGGGATTGCCGCTCTCGCTCCAGATCATGGGGCGCCCCTTCGACGAGGCCACGGTCTTCCGGGCCTCGCGGGCTTTCGAGGAGCAGGTGGGTTGGGCAGTCACCCCCGGGCTCCGGGAGGCGGCGGCCGGCTGATCCGATGACGCGGCGGGCGGCATACCTCTTCGTGCTCTTCCTGCTGGTGGCGCTCGCCGCGCCGCCGGGCGGCGCCGCCCCGGCAGCGTCCCGTTCCGTCCGCGCCGAGCTCGAGAAGGGCGTCGTGGCGACCCTGGACGAGGACCAGGGCCTCGCCCTGGAAGCGGTCCCCCTGCGCGGGGAAGGCCTCCACGCCTTCGCCCGCCGCCTCTGCGGCAACGGCAGCTTCGGAGTCCAGATCGCCGAGGCGAACGGCGGCTCCCAGGTCCTCGTCACCGGGATGCGCTATCGCATCCCGTTCGAGATCCTCTCCCAGGACTGGCAGCTCAAAGTCGTCAAGGCCCTGTTCGGCGAGGACAAGGGGGAGGCCGACGGCTGGCACCACACGGTGCGCGGGGTCGGGGCCTTCCAGCGCGAGAGCCTCTGGCAGCTTTCCAAGTGGTTCACGGGCACGGGCGAGAACTTCCGGGCCATCCGGGAGTACAACGAGCTGATGGACGACGACGTGGCCCGCGGCCGGTCCGTCACCATCCCCGCGGAGCTCCTCCTGCCGGCCTTCCGGTCCAAGCTCCCGGTCCCCGAAAAGCCCTACCTCCTCGAGTACGGGGTGGACAAGGACGGCGAGTATGCCATCTACCGGCTCCGTCCCGGCGAGGCCCTCTACTCCTCGGTGGTCGTCCGCTTCACCGGCCGCGTCTTCGCCCAGGACGTCAACGCCCTGGCCCAGGATATCGCGAAGCGCAACGGCATCGCGGACGTGACGGACATCCCCATCGGCTACCGGGTCAAGATCCCCTTCGACCTGCTGCAGCCCGAATTCCTGCCCGAGGGGCATCCCAAGCGCAAGGAATACGAGGAGAGCCTGCGGGCGAGCGCCCAGTTCAGCAACAAGGTCCGCGCCCAGGGGCTCGCGGGGATCACGGTCATCCTCGACCCGGGCCACGGCGGCCACGACTCCGGGGCCACCCTGGGCGGGGTCTGGGAGAGCCTCTACGTCTACGACATCACGCTCCGGGTCAAGCACCTCCTGGAGACCCACACCGCCGCCCGCGTCCACGTCACCGTGCGCGACGGCTCCGACTTCCGCATCCAGGACGCCGACGTCCTGCCCTTCTCCCGCGGGCACGCCGTCCTCACCAGCCCCCCCTATCCGATCGAGGACGCCCGGGTGGGAGTCAATCTTCGCTGGTACCTGGCGAACAGCCTCCACCGCCGCGCGCTCCAGGCGGATTCGGACCCGGAGAAGGTCGTCTTCCTCTCCATCCACGCCGACTCCCTCCACCCCTCGCTGCGCGGCGTGATGGCCTACATCCCGGCCGCGGACATGCGGGGAGGCAGCTTCGGCAAGAGCGGCGGGGTCTACGCCTCCCGCAAGGAGGTCCAGGAGAGCCCGAGCGTCAGCTTCCCCCACGACCAGAGGGTGGAAAGCGAGGGCCTCTCCCGCGAGCTCGCCAAGCAGGTGGTGGCCGCCTTCCAGGAAGGGGGCCTGCCCGTCCACCCGTTCAAGCCGGTGCGCGACAAGATCCTCCGCAACAACGGCGCCTGGGTCCCGGCCGTGCTGCGCTACAACTCCGTTCCCGCCAAGATCCTCCTCGAGGTCTGCAACCTGGCGAACGAGCAGGACAGGAAGCTGGTCCAGACCCGGGCCTACCGCCAGAAGGTGGCCGAGGCCGTCGTCCGGGGGATCCTCGCTTACTACGGGCAGGACGGCCAGGTGCCAGCGGTGCAGGTCGCGAAGACGGCCAAGTAGATTTAGGCCGTTCCTCCTCCCTCCGTCAAACGGTGGTGCCCGCGCGGCGGTCCTCGGGGACAGAGGGCGCTGTAACGTTTCTGCTACCATCACCCCCACCTTGCGCCGCATCCTCCCCTCCACTCCGTGGAAGCTCGCCGGCTTCGTGGCCGGGCTGCTGGCCTACGCCCTCCTCGCCCTGCTCGATACGCCCCTCAAGCACAGCCCGGAGTGGGGAGCCCGGCCGGCGTACGCGGCCGCAGGGGCGGCACTCATGGCGATCTGGTGGCTGACGGAGGCGGTCCCGATCTACCTCACCGCCTGCGTGCCTCTGATCGCCTTTCCGCTGACCGGCGTCTTCGGAGGTTATTTCGGGGAGAACGTGCGGGAGTCGGTGCTTCCCTACTTCGATCCCTACAACTTTCTCTTCGCCGGGGGCATGGCGATCGCTGCGGCGATGCAGCAGTGGGACCTCCACCGCCGGATCGCCCTGGGGATCATGGACGCCATCGGCACCGATCCGCGCCGCCTCCTCGCGGGATCGCTCGCTGCCACGGCCTTCATCTCTCTCTGGATCTCCAACACCGCCACGGCCGCCATGATGATGCCGATCGGCCTCGCGGTGGTCCTCCAGATCGAGGACCAGCTCGGCGGCCGGCGCCTCGCGAGCTACGGCATGGCCATCATGCTCTCCATCGCCTACGGCGCCAACGTCGGGGGGATCGGCACCAAGATCGGCACTGCGCCCAACGCTCAGTTCTCCGGTTTCATGGAGCAGAAGGACGTCTCCATCTCCTTCCTGCAATTCATGGCCGTGGGGCTCCCCTTCGTGCTCGCCTTCCTGCCGTTCGTCTGGTGGATGCTCTGGCGGATCGGCCGCCGCGACCGCCTCCAAGGGGAGATCGGAGCGGAGGTGGTGAAGACGGAGCTCGCGCGCCTGGGGACCATCAAGAAGCAGGAGCGGATCGTCCTCGGCGTCTTCCTGGTGACCGCCTCCTTGTGGATCGCTGGAAAATGGCTGACCGCTCTTCTCGCCCCGCAGATCACCTTTTTCAGGGTGACGTCGGCCCACGTCGAGGGGGGCATCGCCGTGCTCGCCGCGATCGTCCTCCTCCTCTGGCGGACGGGCGGGCGGCAGGTCCTGGGGTTCCCGGCTCTCGCCAAGGTCCCCTGGGAGACCCTGCTCCTTCTGGGAGGAGGCTTCGCCATGGCGGCGGCCATCCAGCAGAGCGGCCTCTCCGCGTTCATGAGCGCGCAACTCGCGGCGGTGCGGGACCTCCCGCCTTTCGGCCAGGTGCTGGTCGCGAGCTTCGCCTGCGTGGCCCTCTCGGCCGTGGCCTCGAACACCGCCACCACGGCCGTGATGCTCGTCGTCCTCTGGGACGCCGTCGCCCCGGAGATTGCGACGACCGCGCTCTTCGCCGCGACGATCGCCGCTTCCTGCGATTTCGCCCTCCCGGCGGGCACGCCGCCCAACGCGATCGTTTTTGGGAGCGGCTATGTCACCATACCCCGCATGGCCCGGGCGGGGGTGGTGCTGGATGCGCTCGCCGCGCTCCTGGCGGCGGGGTGGTGCTGGGTGATTGTGCGGTGGGTGATCTGACCATGAAACTCGGGATCCTCCTCGCGATCGTCGTGGCGTCTTCGTCGTGCGCCGTCGAGACAGGCCCGTCGGAGGTCAACCCGCTCTCCGCTCCTCCTGTCGATGCTGCCCTTGGAGTTTCTTCCCGGGAGGTGCTGGAATGGGGCTACCGCCGGGAGCTTCGTGCCGACCTCGATGGTGATGGCTCGGCGGAGCGGCTGATCCTGGCTGCCGACGTCAGCGTGAACGATCGAGGGGTGCCTCTTTGGGAGGACGGGCATCGATGGGCCCTCGTCGTCCAAGAAGGAGGAGCCGACACTCTCGTGTTCTCGTCGTTTGTCCCCAACGGCTTCGTGGAGGTGGCTGTTCTGAGCGCCAGCTCCGAAGGCGGTCGCGAGCTGTTGATCCAAGAGCGGATTCCTTCCCAGGTCCGATCGCTCGTGGTGTCGTATCAGCAACCTGGGGCAGCCCGAACCGTCTCCAGTGCCTATTATCAAATCGAACAATGGATGCCAGGTTCCGCGAGGCTGATGGAATAGAGTGAGGCGCAGTTCCTACAACCGGAACCGCAGAACCGCCCCCAACGTGATCGCGTCCGTGTCCGCCTCCTCGAGCTCGCTGAAGGCGTCGGCGCGGTAATTGGCGTTGATGTCGAGGTGCGTGCGGGGGAGCAGGAGCAGGTCCAGCCCCACCCGGGCGGCGTAGAAGGGGTCGGACCAACTGTCCTCGAACTGGTCGGAGTAGGTGAGGCCGACGCCGACCGCCGCGTAGAGCTTACCCCCGAGGACCAGGTAGAGCTGGGGCGAGATGGCCTCCTCGGTCGCGCCTCCGAAACCTTCCTCGAAGTACTCGGCGTCGAGTTGGAGCTTGACGAGGCCGGCGGGCACGTACTGGTAGGAGAGGACGAAGGAGCGGCCGTCCTCCTCGATCTCGTCGAAGCCCTCGTCCTCCAGATCGTCCACCGTCTGCCAGTAATGGATGCCGCCGCCCAGCCGGTGCTCGGCGGCTTGGGCCGAGACGGAGATGGCGAGAGCGAGCGCCGCTCCCAGGGTCCAGAGCCTCCATCCTGAAGTCTTCCCCATCTTGTCCTCCCTTCTTCGGAGGGCGAACGATATCCGACTTTGCCGCCTGGGTGAACATCCGGCGCGTTGACGCTCCCTTCCGCCGGTCTCTAGAATCTCCCAGACCTTGATCTACCAGGAGGGCCCATGAGCGCCCCGCGGATCTGTTCTCGTTCGGGAGGTTTCGGCAAGTCCCTGGGGAGTTGGGGGTTCGCTCTGGCGGCCCTGCTGCTCCTCGCCACCGGGTGTGAGCGCACCGGCAAAGAGCGCAACCCGAGCGGCCTTTTCGTGGTGACCCAGAACGGCCGGGCGGGGTACATCGACCGGGAAGGCAAGCTGGTCATCCCACCCCAGTTCGACAAGGCGTACGGCTTCACCGAAGGGCGCGCCGTCGTGGTGCTCGACGGCCGGTTCGGCTTCATCGATGAAGACGGCAAGTACGTCGTCAACCCGCGCTACGACGACGCCTTCAGCTTCTACGAGGGGCTCGCGGCCGTGGAGGAAGGCGGGCGGGTGGGCTATATCGACCGGGACGGCGAGGTCGTCATCCCGCCGCACTTCGACGCCGCCGGCGACTTCACGGACGGGCTCGCCTGGGTGGCGATCGGCAACCAGACGGGATACATCAACAAGAAAGGGAAGCTGGTCATCAACCCGCAGTTCGACGACGCCCGCAAGTTCTCGGAAGGGCTGGCCCAGGTCCGGGTGGGGGAGCGCTGGGGGTGGATCGACCGGAACGGCAAGGTCGTGGTCAATCCGCAGTATGAAGAGGGCTATGCCTTTACGGACGGTCTGGCGCTGGTGAAGGTGGACGGCCGATTCGGTTTCGTCGGCAAGGACGGCAAGATGGCTATCGAGCCGCAGTTCGACAACGCCTTCAGCTTCTCCGAGGGACTCGCGACCGTGGGGATCTGCGACCGGGGCGGTTTCGTGGACAAGGAGGGCCGGTTCGTGATCAATCCCCGGTTCGAATCGGTCGCCCCCTTCGCCGAAGGGCTCGCCCGGGTCAAGCAGGGCGGGCGCTGGGGCTATATCGACAAGGACGGGAAGATGGTCATCAATCCCCAGTTCGAGGAGGCCTTCGACTTCAACGGCGGCCTCGCCGAGGTCGGGGTCGGCGGAGCCCGCGGATACATCGATCGGACGGGCAAGTTTGTCTGGAACCCGTCGAAGTAGCCGGCTGGCGGCGCTCGCCGGAGCGGTTTTTGCCATCGCGGCCGCCCTGTCCGTGAAGACGGGCGTCGACCTGTTCGCCGCGCGGGAGGTGTTCCCTTCCTGGTTCGTACCCGCCTTCGTGGCCGGCCTAGCAGTCCTCGTCTCCTACAGTGCCTGGACCCTGGTCCAGCTTCGGGGGGCGGCGTCCCGGCCGCTGGGTGAAGGAGTGGGGATCACCGTCTGGATCCTCCTTCCCCTATCCTTCGTCTCGACCTCGGCCGTCCACCAGTTCTATCCGTTCCGACCCTCGGTGGCCGTCGTCTACGGAGAGCTCGACTCCATGCTGCGGTTCAACCTGGCGCTGGCGGCGTTCGGGTTCCTCGCCGCGGCAGGGTTGGGCGCCCTCTATCTCTCCGGTCGCAGGGAGAAGGCGATCGTAGGATTGTTCTTCCTCGACCTCCTTCTGCTCATCCCCAACGATGCCTGCTGGAATCCCTTCAACGCATGGTGGATCGAGACGATCGGGGCGTCTCCGCTGATGTTCGTGCCCAATCTCTACGCGAGCCTCTTCGGTGTGGCAGCCCTGCTCGGGGTGCGACCGCGGCTGAACGTGGCGGCGGTCGCCGTGGCCTGTCTGGGAGTGACCCTCCTGGGGCTCGGACACATGACGCGGCTGATCTGGTAGCTCACTCGCCTCCGACGATCGCATCTGCCTCGATCTCGACCAGCATCTCGGGGGAGATCAAGCGGCTGACCTCCACCATGGTGGCGGCCGGGCGGATGTCGCGGAAGAACTCGCCGTGGGCCCGGCCCACCTCCTCCCAGCGGCCGATGTCCGTGACGAACATCCTTGTGCGAACGACATCGGAGAGCTTCGCTCCGATCTGCTGGAGGGCGGCTTCGATCTTCCTCAGGGTCTCGATCGTCTGCCCGTAGGCGTCCCCGAGGGCCACGACCTCCCCCGAAAGGCCGGCGGCCGTGGTGCCGGCCACGTGGATGTACGGCCCCACGCGCACGGCCCGGGAGTAGCCCACGGTCGCTTCCCAGGGAGCGCCGCTGGAGATGTTCTGACGCCGGTCGTCCATTGTGCTTCAATCTCCTTTCCCGCCTTTGAGGCCGCAAATTCTGGCACGTCTCTTGCGATACCAAAGCATTGGTTGCGGTGACCTTCGATGTTCAAGGTCCGGTGCTTCTTCAACAGGTTGGAGCAGGGCACGCCGCAGTAACTTTTTCCTACGAAAGAGAGGTCACGATGGCGAAGCGAACGAACACCGGCGGTGACCGGGTCACGGTCCTGCCAACGCCCACGACTCCCGACTTGCCGACCTCCGAGACCGGAACTACCTCCTTCGAGACAACGACGTCGGGGACCTCCTCCTTCGCGGCCACGACGTCGGGGACCTCCGACGTTATCACCGAGACCGGGACCGGCCTGACGGGGGCGACGGGCGTCTCTGGGACTACCGGTGCCGGTATCGGCTCCTCTCTCGGAGGGGGCACGGACTTCAACCAGCAGGAGCGGGGTGCCGGGGGCCAAGTCAAGGAGCAGGTCAAGGGCGAGGCGAGGAACCTTGCGAATCAGGCCAAGGACCAGACGAAACAGTTTGCCAGTCAGGCCCGGGATCAGGTTCAACAGATTGTCACGCAGCAAAAGGATCAGGTGGCCGAGAGGCTCGGTGGCCTGGCCGGGGTTCTGCACGACACGGCGAACCGGTTGCGGGAGGACGAGCGGAGCGGCCCCTTCGGCGGATATGCCGACCAGGTGGCCAACCAGGTGGACCGGCTCTCGACCTACCTGCGGGACAACGACCTGCGCGGCTTCGTGCGCGACACGGAGGGTTTCGCTCGGCGCCGGCCCGACCTCTTCCTGGGCGGTACGTTCCTGGCGGGCCTGATGCTGGCGCGCTTCCTCAAGGCTTCGAGCCCGGAGGAGGACTACGGCTACGGAGGCAGCTCCTATCCCTATCAGGGAAACCAGGGGTACCCGGAGACCACGGGAGCCTCCACGTATGGCGCGGGAGCCTCGACCTACGGAACCACAGGGACGTCGACCTACGGAACGGCCGGGACCTCGACGTATGGGACCACGGGGACCTCCGCGGGGCAGTCCGAGTACTCCCCGGAGCGGCGCAACCCCGATGAGGCCGCCACCGGCGGGACCTACAACGCGCCGCTGGGAGAGCGGTCATGATCAATGACAAAGCCAAGGACGATCGCTCCCTCGGCCAGTTGCTGAAGGAGCTGACCCACGAGACCAGCACCCTTCTGAAGCAGGAGGTGGACCTCGCCAAGACCGAGATGTCCGAAAAGGCATCCCGGGTGGGGGCCAACCTCGGCTCCCTCGCGGTCGGCGGTGGCGTCGCCCTATTGGGCGCCCTGGCGTTGCTCGCCTTCGCGATCTACGGATTGCAGGCGCTCCTTCGCCAGTTCATGGACCCGGACGTCGCGGTCTGGCTGGCCCCCCTGATCATCGGGGTGGTCCTGGCAGCGATCGGCTACAGCCTCATCAAGAAGGCGCTCGAAACCCTCAAGCGCGAGAGCATCACTCCCCAGAGAACGACCCAAAGCTTGCAGGAGAACAAAGAATGGCTCAAGGAGAAGATTTCGTGACGGGCACCAACACGGACCTGGGCGCTGGGCGAGGCCGGAGCTCTGAAGAGATTCGGTCCGAGATCGATCGCACCCGCGCTGACATGGACGAGACCTTCGCGGCTCTCGACTCGAAGTTGACCCCCAGCCAGCTTCTCCTGGAGGGCTGGCACCTGTTCCGGGGCGGCTCGACCGCCGGGGCTGGCAAGCTGTGGCGGATCGCCCGGGAGCACCCGGGACCGGCGGCCGTGATCGGCCTCGGCCTCGGATGGCTGCTGGTCGAGAGCTCCCGGGGCGATGACGGTGGGACCCGCCGGACCCGCTTCGGGAGCGGATACCGCGGGGGCTACGAGTACGGCGAGGGCGAGTATCTCGGGTATACCGGGTCGACCGGTTACGCCCAGAGCAGCTACGCCGGAACCGGCGGCTACGCCGGGACGACCGGCTACACCGGCGAGCTCGACACCGAAGAAGGCCGGCTCTCCGCGGCCAAGGAGAAGGTCAAGGACGCGGCGGGCACCGTCAAGCACGCCGTGGCCGGCGCCGGCCACAAGGTCGGCGACGTGGCGGACCGGGCCAAGGACAGGGTCTCTGACCTCGGCCACCGCACCCGCGACCGCGCCTCCGACCTCCGCCATCGGGCCTCGGAGGAGGCCTACGAGCTCCGCGGCAAGGCCCGGTACCAGGCCCAGCGGGCGAAGACCGGCTTCTGGCAGATGCTGGAGGAGAACCCCCTCATGGTGGGCGCCGCCACTCTGGCCCTCGGCGTCATCGCCGGCCTCTCCATCCCCTCGACCCGCAAGGAGGACGAGCTGATGGGCGAGACCCGCGACCGCCTGGTCGAGGAGGTCAAGGATCTCGGCCAGGAGACTCTGGAGAAGGGGCGGCACGTGGCCGAGGCCGTGGCCGACACGGTCAAGCACGAAGCCCAGAACCAGGGCCTCACCCCCCAGAGCGCGGTGGGCAACGTGGTCGACAAGGTGAAGACCGTCGCCCAGGAGGCCGTGAACACCGCCAAGGAGGAGGCCCAGAGGCAGAACCTCACGGCGGAGGCAGCGAAGGACCGGGTGAAGGAGAGCGCGCAGCACGTGAAGGACGGGGCGAAGGCGGAGACCCACGAGCCCGAGCTGGCCAACAAGCCATAGGGACCTCGAGAGAAACCCGCGGGAGGGCTCGCCCTCCCGCGGGATCTCACCCCGGTGATATCGTCCCCCCGCCATGGAGATCCGGCGCATCGAGCCAGGGCCCGGCCAGGAATCCGTCTGGGACTATCCGCGCCCTCCCGCCCTGGAGGATACCTCCCGGCACATCCAGGTCCGCTTCAACGGCGTGACCCTCGCCGACACCCGCCGCGCGAAGCGGGTCCTCGAAACGAGCCATCCCCCCGTCTACTACATTCCGCCCGAGGACGTCCGCATGGACCTCCTGAAGGAGAACCCCGACGCGACCTGGTGCGAGTGGAAGGGGCTCGCCCGCTACTACGACGTGGAGGTGGACGGCGTCCGCGCCCCGGCCGCCGCCTGGTATTTCCCTCTGCCGACCCGGATCTACGAACCGATGAAGGGCTATGTCGCCTTCTATCCCCGGGCCATGGAGGCCTGCCTCGTGGACGGCGAGCGGGTCCGGCCGCAGCCGGGCGATTTCTACGGCGGCTGGATCACCGGCGACGTCGTGGGGCCGTTCAAGGGCGAGCCGGGGACGGAGGGCTGGTAGAAACCTCAGGCCCGGTCCTTCCGTAGTTTCAGGAGAGCCCCCATGAGGGGCGGAAAGGGAACGATGGACACTCTCGATCCCTCCGTGAGCACCGACCGATTCTGGCGGCGCCCGCGCGCCATCCACCGCATGCGGGAGCGCCTGCTTCGCAGAGGCATGCCCCGGCTGCTCATGTCCCTCCTCCTCGCCGCCACCGGGTCGGCAGGATTCCTTTTCTCCTTTCTCCTGCTGCAGCTCGGCTTCGACCGGATGTGGATTCGCTACTCGCTGGCCGTCGGGCTGGCCTATCTGGTCTTCCTGCTCCTCCTGCGCCTCTGGATGGGCGGACACCGCGGGCGCCCCCGCCGCCGTTCCAGCCCCTTCTCCAGAGTGGCGGACGGAGCAGGAGCAATCGAAGGGTTGGAAGGGGTTGGCCATGCGGCGGAGGTGATCGGCAAGGTGCCTCTGCGGACGAGGGTTCACTCCCTCGAGGCTGCTGATTCCTCCGGCTTCGATTTCGACTTCGACTTCAGCTTCGATCTCGAGGGATTGGCAGGGGCGATCGTCCTCGCCATGATCGCCGTGGTCGGCGCGGCCCTGTTCGCGTCTCTGTACGTCGTCTGGGCGGCTCCGACCCTCCTCGCCGAGATCCTCGTGGACGGCGTGCTCCTCGCCGGCTTCTACCGGCGCCTCCACGATCCCGGCCAGCCCAACTGGATGATCGGGGCCGTCCGCCGGACCTGGGTTCCGGTCCTGGTGACGGCGCTCCTCTTTGCCGTGGCCGGCGGAATCCTGCAGGCGAAGTATCCCGAGGCGCGGTCCATCGGCGCTGTCTGGGAGCAGTTTTCCAGCAACGCCCCTCGCTAGAGGAGGTGGAATTCCGGGATTGCGCTCCCTTCCGCGAAGCGGGAAGGCCGTAGCGCGGAAACGTCCACTGCCTGCGTCCCCCCGTCCAGGATCATCTCCGCCACGACCTGCCCCAGGGCCGGCGAGTGCATGACGCCGTGGCCCGACGAACCGTTGATCAGCCAGAGGTTCTCGACCTCCGGGGCGGCCCCCACGATGGCGTGCTTGTCCGGCGACATCTCGTAAAGGCCGGCCCAGCAGGCGGCCCGGTCGACCGGCACGCCCGCGAGGACGGGGACCCGGGCACGGGCGCGGGCGAGGAGGCCGGAGAGCCAGGTCGCATCGAAGGTGGTGTCGAAGGGATCGGCGGCCGGGTGGTCCTGCGGCCAGAGGAGGAGGACGCGGCCGTCCCGGACCCGCAGGTGGAAGCCATCTTCCAGGAAGATCGTCATCGGCATGTCCTCCGGCAGGACGGTGGTGGGCACGGTGGGGGCCACCTGCCGGCGCAGAGGAGAAACCGGGAGATCGACTCCTGCCCTCCGGGCGATCTCGCCGGCCCACGCCCCGGCCGCGTTGACCACGTGCCGAACGGAGACCGGGCCGGCGGTGGTCTCGAGGCGGGTGATCCGTCCGGGGAGCCGCTTGTCCAGGACGAAGCCCGTCACCTCGACGCCGAATTCGAACCGCACCCCGAGCCGCCGGGCCGCCTCGACATAGCCCTCCAGGATTCCCAGGGGACGGATGAACCCGTCGATGGGGCAGAAGGAGCCGCCCGGGACGCCGTCAAGCCGGATCGCGGGGTTGAGCCGGAGCGCGTCCTCCGGGGACACCTCCTCCACGGGCACCCCCAGCCCCTTCTGGAGCGGCCGGATCGACCGGAGCGCCTCCATCTGCTCCTCGTCCTGCGCCAGGAAGAGATAGCCGCACGGGCGGTACCCCGGGTCGCCACCCACCTCCTCGGGGAAGCGGAGGAGCTTCTCGCGGGAGAGGAGGGAGAGGCGGATGTTGGCCTCGGTGGCGAACTGCGCGCGGAAGCCGCCCGTGGCCCTGCCCGTGCTGCCCTGGCCCAGGGCGGAGGCGCGGTCGAGCACGAGGACGTCCCGGCATCCCCGGGAGGCGAGATGCCAGGCCACGCTGGCGCCCATGACGCCGGCACCGAGGATGGCGACTTCGGCCCTCAGGTCGCGCATCGGCGCTCCTGCCTCTTGCAAGAGGCAGCGTTTCGGGGTACGATTTTCTCGATGATCGATACGAGAGAGGAAGCGGTCATGGCCAAAGTGGATTGGAAGTCCCGTGTGGAGGAGATCGAGCGCATCCTCGGCCCGCTCATCGCCCGCAGGGCAAAGGGGGACTTGGTCACCCTCGGCCTGCCGACGTACACCCCGCCGAACATGACGATGACGCTCTCCCAGGCCATCATGCTGGAACGGGGCCGGCCCGAGGATCTGATTGCGCGGTGACGTTCTGTATCTCGACTCCTCCGCGCTCGTCAAGCTCATCCTACCGGAGGAAGAGACCATTCCGCTCTTCCGATTGCTCCTCGCGTGGCCGTACCGCGTTACCAATATGATCGGATTCGTGGAGGTTCAGCGTGCGGTTCGGAGGGCCTTCCCGGACGATTCGCTGGGTCGTCGCTCCGAGGAGGTCCTCTCCTACGTCACGTTTTTGGAGCTTCGCCTCGAAATCCTTGCCGAGGCCTGCTATGTGGAGCCTTTGCACCTCCGGTCCGCGGATGCCATCCACCTTGCGACGGCGGTACGGATCGGTCCGCAGCTCGGAGGCTTCGTGACCTACGACCGTCTCCTCAAGGATGCGGCCCAGCAGCAGAACCTGAACGTCCTCTCCCCGGCCCTCTGACCACCTTCACTTCGCCAGCCGGATCCCCGTGAACTGGAACCGGGCGTCGCCCGGCCAGAAATTGCGGTAGCTCGCCCGGATGTGATTCGCGGGGGTGGCGCAGGAGCCGCCACGCAAGACCCTCTGGTTGTCCATGAACTTGCCGTTGTACTCCATCAGCGCCCCGTCGAACGGCTTGTAGCCCGGGTAGGGCTCGTAGTGATTCGACGTCCACTCCCAGACGTCGCCGCCCATCTGGAGGAGGCCGCCTCCATTGTCGATCCCCGCGGGCCGGGGATGGAGGGAGAGGCTGTCGAGGAAGTTCGCGCCCAGGCCGGGGAAGCCCGAGATGCGGGCGGCGTGCTCCCACTCCCGCTCGGTAGGGAGGCGCGCACCCTTCCAGCGGGCGAAGGCGTCGGCCTCATAGAAGCTCACATGGCAGACGGGCTCGTCCAAGTCTACGTCCCGCTCTCCCGAGAGGGTCCAGATCCGCCAATTGCCGCCGTCCTGCTCCCAGTAGAGCGGTGCGGTCCAGCCGTTCTCCTGCACCTTCGACCAGCCGTTCGAGAGCCAGAGGAGGGGATCCCCATAGCCGCCATCCTCAATGAATTCCAGGTACTCGCGGTTGGTGACGAGCCGGTTCAGGAGGGAGAAGTCGTCCAGCCACGCCTTGTGGACCGGCATTTCATTGTCCCAGCACCATCCCCCCTCCAGATTGCCGAATTCGTGGACGCCTCCTTCGAAGGAGCACCACCGAGCCGTGGGAGCGCCGCGGCCGCCCGTCTCCGCGGCCGGGCGGTAGGGCTCCCGCAGCCCCGGGACGTTGCTGCCGAGGATGTGCTTGAGCTCCGTGACGAGGAGCTCCTGGTGCTGCTGCTCGTGCTGGATGCCGGTGTAGACGAGGAAGCGGACCTTCTCGTAGTCGCTGCCGTCTCCCACCGTGCGGATCAGCTCTCCCATGCGGGCGTCCACCGACTCCCGGAAACGGTAGATCTCGTCCGTCGTCGGCCGGGTGACGAATCCCCGGCGATCACGTTGGATGCGGGGACCGAGGGTCTCGTAATACGAGTTGAGAACGTACTCCAGTCGCGCGTCCTCCTCCCCGTAGAGGCCGAAGGGCTCGAGGACGTTCCTGGCGAAGAACCAGGTCGTGTGCCCCAGGTTCCACCACGGGGGCGAGACGTCCGGCATGGACTGGATGCGGTAATCCTCCGGCCGCAGGGGCCGGCAGAGCTCGACGCTCAGGTTCCGGGTCTCGCAATAGCGGCGCAGCAGCTCGTCTCGATCCACCTCGTCCTCCCTTCCCTCTGTGGAACGGATTCTATCCCGCCTGTCTTCCGCCCTGTAGAATCGCTATCGGAGGAGTCGACTATGCCGAGAGCGATCTGGTAAGGGAAAATCATCGCCGAGACCGACCGCCACGAGCTGGTGGAGGGCAACGTCTACTTCCCGTCCGGGACGGTGAGGGAGGAGCATCTGAAACCCAGCTCCACCCACACCGTCTGCCCCTGGAAGGGCACGGCGAGCTACTACACGGTCGTGGTGGACGGCGAGGAGAACAAGGACGCGGCCTGGTACTACCCGGACCCCAAACCGGCGGCAGCCAACATCAAGGACCACGTGGCTTTCTGGCGTGGCGTGACGGTGGAGCGCTAGACGGTGTCCCTTCTCGATACGCCCGTCACCCGGCAGCTCGGCATCGAGGTGCCGCTGATCTGCGGCGCCATGTACCCGTGCAGCAATCCGGAGCTGGTGGCGGCCGTCTCCGAGGCCGGGGGGATCGGCGTCCTCCAGCCCCTCTCCATGGTCTACGTCCATCGCCATGAATTTGCCGCGGGGCTGGCCCTCATCCGGCGGCTCACGTCGAAGCCGGTCGGGATGAACGTCATCGTCGAGCAGTCCTCCAAGGTATATCTCGAGCGGATGCAGCGCTTCGTGGACCAGGCGATTGAGGGGGGAATCCGCTTCTTCGTCACCTCCCTGGGAAACCCCCGCTGGGTGGTGGAGAAGGCCCATGCCGCCGGGGGCTTCGTGTATCACGACGTGACCGAGCGCAAGTGGGCGATGAAGGGACTGGACGCCGGGGTGGACGGCCTGATCGCGGTGACCGACCGGGCGGGCGGGCACGCGGGCCCGAAGAGCGCGGAGGAGCTGATCGCGGAGCTCTCCGGCCTGGGCGTCCCCCTGGTCTGCGCCGGGGGGATCGGCGAGGAGGAGGACTTCGTCCGCGCCCTGCGCATGGGCTACGCCGCCGTCCAGATGGGGACCCGCTTCATCGCCACAACGGAGTGCAACGCGCATGAGTCCTACAAGCGGGCCATCGTCGAGGCAGGTGAGAGCGACGTCGTCCTGACCGAGCGGATCACGGGGGTGCCCGTCTCGGTGATCCGGACCCCCTATATAGAAAAGGTCGGGACCAAGGCCGGCCCCCTCGCCCGCTGGATGCTCCGGGGGCGCAAGACCAAGCACTGGATGCGGATGATCTACTCCCTCCAGTCGGTCTGGAAGCTCAAGCGCTCCTCGCTCCGATCCTTCTCCTACAAGGATTACCTCCAGGCGGGCAAGAGCGTGGCGGGAGTCGACCGGATCGAGCCGGCAGGCGAGATCGTGAGGCGGTTCCGGGCGGCGGCGGAGCGGGCGGAGGCGGCGTAGAGCCTCACGACTCCTTCTTGACGTACTTCCCGGGGTCCTTCTCGAACAGCTCCTTCTCTTCCTTCGTGCAGAAATAGTAGGTCTTGCCGGCGTAGGTCGCCTGGGCCGCCGCGGTCGCGGGGTCGACCTCCATGCCGCAGACGGGATCGGCCACCTTGCCGGGAGAGACCTCGGCCGCATCGGCTGTCTCCGCGGGGCCGGCTTGTTCAGCCCTCTGGCAGCCGGTGACGAAGGGGAGGAAGAGCAGAACGGTGGCCGTGGCCACCGGGAGAAGCCTGGAGCGGGTGGTCATCTCGGATCTCCTGTGCACGCGGCTAGAGTACCACGCGAGACGGGGACGGTTCGCCGACATCGCCACTTTGTTTAGAATAGAAGTGGGAATGATTTGACTTTCGTTAAAATCCCCGCCATCATCTTCTCTGCTCGAGCATCGGAAGGCTCACGAAGTGGGCCGGGGGAATTTCCCCCCAAGATCAAGGATCTTTAGAGCTGTAAGGAGATTTACGTCCATGCTGAAGTATCGTCTTGCTGGTGCCGCGTTCGTTTTTCTGAGCTTGCTCGCTCTGGATCGTGCCGAGGCCAAGAAGGAGTGCCCGGTGCGACAGTTCCAGGGCGGCTGCATCCAGGTCATCACCTACGCCATCAACCCCGAGACCGGGACCTGCTGCGTCTATCCCAACCCCTGCTCGGTTCCCGAGGGCTGGGTGTCGTCCTCCAGCGGTTGTCCGGCCTAAGGACTGCACGAACTCCACTGAGCCGCTGTAACCGCTCAGACATTTGTCCTGCTTCTCTGGGCCGGTGGGCGCCACCGGCCCTTTCTCTTTTCCCCGGTCTCCGGATTGCGCATTGAAAGTTCTTCTCTCCTGATATGGAGAGGCGGCTGGCGGGAAGGCTTTTTCTCTGCTTTGGCGCCGCTTCGTTGCCAGAGGACTGTCCCGGTGATCGCTGGCCCGTATTTTGCTGCAAAGCGAGCCAGCGTGAGGGAATTTCATAGATGAATAACCCGACGGCCGGGCTCCGGGCGGGCCGGTTTCAGAGGGGGGACGCTGATGCACTCTCCGGAAGAAAAATCTCTTCCAGGCAGAAAGGGTGTTTGGCTCGTTCTTGTTCTCGGCCTTGCGCTGCTCCTGCCGGGCTGCCGCACCCGGACGGACGCCCGGGAGGCAGGCCAGCCCTCCGGAGCCCGCAGCGCCGGAATCGCCGGCGCCCGGGTGGCGGCCAGCCCGCAGCAGGAGGACGGCCAGTGGCTGATGCCGGCAAAGAATTACGCGAGCACCCGGTTCAGCGCCCTCGCCCAGATCAACGTCCAGAACGTCGGGAGCCTCCGGCCGGCATGGACGTTCTCGACCGGCAACGTGCGCGGCCACGAGGCGGCACCGCTCGTCGTGGGTGGGACGATGTACATCGTCACCCCGTTCCCGAACTATCTCTACGCTCTCGACCTGACGAAGCCCGGCGCGCCCGCCAAGTGGGTCTATGAGCCGCCGGTGGTGAACGCCGCCCAGGGAGTGGCCTGCTGCGACGTGGTCAACCGGGGGGCGGCGTACTCCGACGGGAAGATCTTCTACAACACGCTGGACAACCAGACCGTGGCCGTGGACGCGGCGACGGGCAAGGAGGTCTGGCGGACCAAGGTCGGCGACATCAACAAGGGCGAGTCGATGACCATGGCCCCGCTCGTGGTCAAGGGCAAGGTGCTGGTGGGCAACAGCGGCGGCGAGTTCGGGGTCCGGGGATGGCTGACCGCGCTCGATGCCGCGAGCGGCAGGATCGCCTGGCGCGCCTACTCGACCGGGCCGGACAGGGACGTGCTGATCGGCCCGGACTTCGAGCCCTTCTACGCATCGGACAGAGGCAGGGACCTGGGCGTCTCCTCCTGGCCCCTGGGGGCGTGGAAAACCGGCGGCGGCACGGTCTGGGGTTGGATCTCCTACGACCCCGAGCTCGACCTGATCTATTACGGCACCGGCAACCCCGGCCCGTGGAACCCCGACCAGCGCCCGGGCGACAACAAATGGACCTCCGGCATCTTCGCCCGCGACCCGGACACGGGTCAGGCGCGGTGGTTCTATCAATGGAACCCGCACGACCTGCACGACTACGACGGGATCAACGAGAACGTCCTGCTCGACCTGGACATCAAGGGGCAGAGGCGCAAGGTCCTCGTCCGCCCGGAGCGCAACGGCTACGTCTACGTGCTCGACCGGGCCACCGGCGAGGTGCTGTCGGCCGACCCGTTCGTCTACGTCAATTCCTCCCGGGGAGTGGACCTGAAGACGGGCCGTCTGCGCATCGCCCCGGAGAAGGAGACCGGGGTGGGCAAGCTGGTGCGGGAGATCTGCCCCGCGGCGCCGGGTGCCAAGGACTGGCAGCCTTCCGCCTTCTCGCCGCGGACGGGGCTCCTCTACATGCCCCACAACAACCTCTGCATGGATTTCGAGGGGATGGAGGCGAACTACATCGCCGGGACGCCCTTCGTGGGAGCCAACGTCAAGATGTACCCGGGCCCGGGCGGGCACCGGGGGGAATTCACGGCCTGGGACCCGGCCACGGGCAAGGCGCGCTGGAAGATCAAGGAGAACTTCCCGGCCTGGAGCGGCGCCCTGGTGACCGCGGGGGACGTGGTCTTCTACGGCACCATGGAGGGCTGGTTCAAGGCGGTCCACGCCCGCACGGGCCAGGAGCTGTGGAAGTTCAAGACCGGCTCCGGGATCATCGGCCAGCCGATCACCTACCGCGGGCCGGACGGCAAACAGTACGTGGCGGTCCTCTCGGGCGTCGGCGGCTGGGCCGGCGCGATCGTCGCCGGCGACCTGGACCCGCGGGACGCCACCGCGGCGCTCGGTTTCGTCAACGCCATGGCGGACCTGCCGCAACACACCACGAAGGGGGGCATGCTCTATGTCTTCGCGCTCCCCTAAGGCCGCCGTCCTCATCCTTCTCCTGGCGGGGTTGGCCCTCCTCGCCGGGAAGGGGGTCGCAGGTCCGGTGCGGGAGTTGCGCGTCTGCGCCGATCCGAACAACCTTCCCTTTTCCAATCAGCGGGGCGAGGGATTCGAGAACGCCCTGGCGGAGATCCTCGCCCGGGAGATGGGAGCCACGGTCCGGTATACCTGGTGGGCGCAGCGCCGCGGCTTCATCCGCAATACCCTGAGGGCCGGCACCTGCGACATCGTCCTGGGGGTCCCGAGCAGCTTCGAGCTGGCTCTGCCGACGCGGCCCTATTATCGGTCCACCTACGTCTTCGTCTACCGCAAGGACCGGGGGATCTCCGTCCGCTCCTTCGACGATCCAGCTCTGCGCACGCTGCGGGTCGGCGTGCAGATCATCGGGGACGACTACGCGAACACGCCGCCGGCCCATGCCCTTGCCAGCCGGGGGATCGTGGAGAACGTGACCGGCTACACGGTCTACGGCGACTACGCCCGGCCGAACCCGCCAGCCCGAATCGTGGAGGCGGTGGCCCGGGGGGAGGTCGACGTGGCGGTGGTCTGGGGCCCGCTCGCGGGCTACTTCGCCCCGCGCCAGGGGGTGCCGCTCGAGAGCGTGCCGGTCTCGCCGCAGATCGACCTGCCCTTCCTGCCGCAAGTCTTCGACATCTCCCTGGGGGTGCGGCGGGGGAACGACGAGCTCAAGACCGAGTTGGACGGGATCCTGGAGCGCCGGAGGCCGGAGATCGACGCCCTGCTGGACCGCTACGGAGTCCCCCGAGCGTGAGAGGAGTGAGAGGAGCGATGCCCATGCGACGGTTCTCCCTTCTGCTGTGCCTCCTCGCCCTCGCCGCGTGCGAGCGGGAGGAGCGGCGGTTCCGCGAGCTCCCCCCCGCGGCCGCGCGGGGCCTTCCCGTCCGGGTGAGCGTGCTCCAGCCGGCGACGCCTCTCCCTGGACCGAACGAGCCGGGCCCGTACGCGGCGAACGCCTACGGGATCTCTGAGGGCAAGCGGCTCTACCAGTGGTACAACTGCTCCGGCTGCCATGCCCAGGGCGGTGGCGGCATCGGGCCGCCGCTCATGGACGCCCGGTGGATCTACGGCGGTGAGCCCGAGAACATCCGCGACACGATCGTCGAAGGGCGCCCCAACGGCATGCCCTCGTTCGGCGGCCACATCCCGGACGACCACGTCTGGAAGCTCGTGGCCTACGTGCGGTCGATGGCGGGGTTGGCGCCCAAGGCCGCATCCTCGGGACGGAGCGACCACATGGCCGCGCGACCTTCCGAGCAGAGGAAGAAGCCGGAGGAGCCGGGGACGCAGGAGGCGAGGCACCCGGGATGATCGCCGCGCCGTCGCTCGCGTTCCTCGCCCAGTGGACAGGGCGTCACTCGGCGCTCGATCCGGCCGGGCCGCAGGCCGAGCGGATCGGCGACCTGTGGTGGCTGATGTTCTGGATCTCGACGGGCGTCTTCCTGGCGGTCCTGACCGCGTTGCTCGCCGCCATCCTGCGGCGGAGGCGGGAGGAGGAGGACGCGCCGGGACCGATCGCGCCGGAGGCCCGCCATCGGCTGACCCGGGTCGTGGCCGGAGCGGTCGGCGTGACGGTGGTCCTCCTCTTCGTCCTCCTCTTCGCGAGCGTGGGAACCGGACGGGCGCTCGGCTCGCTCTCCTCCCGCCAGGCCCTCACGATCCGGCTGACCGGCCAGCAGTGGTGGTGGAGCGTGGAGTACCAGGATCCCGTGCCGGGCCGCATGGTGACCACCGCGAACGAGATCCACATCCCCACGGGCCGGCCGATTCTGGTGCAGCTCGAATCCAGGGACGTCATCCACAGCTTCTGGGTCCCGAACCTCCACGGCAAGCGGGACCTGATCCCCGGGCACAAGGGGGAGGTCTGGATCCAGGCGGACCGGCCGGGCGTCTACCGCGGCCAGTGCGCGGAGTTCTGCGGACACCAGCACGCCCTGATGGGGCTCCTCGTCGTGGCCGAGCCGCCGGAGGCGTTCGCCGCGTGGCTGGAGGCCCAGCGCCGCCCCGCGGCTCCGCCCGTCACCCCGGCCCAGAAGCGGGGGCAGAAGCTGGTCGAGACCCTCCCCTGCGCGCTCTGCCACACGATCCAGGGGACGGCTGCCTCGGGCAAGACGGGCCCCGACCTCACCCATCTCGCGAGCCGGAGGACCCTCGCGGCCGGAACCCTGCCGAACACGCCGGGCCACCTCGCGGGCTGGATCGTCGACCCCCAGAGCATCAAGCCCGGCAATCACATGCCGGCCAACACCCTCCAATCCGAAGACCTCCAGGCCTTGCTGGCCTATCTCGGGAGCCTGAAATGAGCGTCGCGGAAATCCAGGAGACCGAGGAAGGCTACGCCGGCCACGCGGCCGAGGAGCGCCGCCGGCTCGAGAAGACCTGGGCCTTCTCGTCCGGCTTTTTCGGCTGGTTCATGGAGGTGAGCCACACCGCTCTCGGCAGGCGCTACATCGCGACGGCCATGATCCTCTTCCTGCTGGGTGGAATCGAGGCGCTCCTGATGCGCATCCAACTCGCGCGGCCGGAGAACGGATTCCTCGATCCGGACCTCTACAACGAGATCTTCACCACCCACGGCTCGACCATGATGTTCCTCTTCGCGGTGCCGGTCTTTCAGGGGCTGGCGATCTATCTGGTCCCGCTCATGCTCGGCACCCGCAACACGGCCTTTCCGCGCCTGAACGCGCTGTCGTACTGGCTCTTCGTGATCGGCGCGCTGCTGCTCTACGGCGGCTTCTTTCTGAACACCGGGCCGGACGCCGGCTGGTTTGCCTACGTGCCGCTCTCCGGCCCCGAATATTCGCCCGGCAAGCGGGTGGACGTCTGGGCGCAGATGATCACTTTTTCTGAGCTTTCGTCGCTGGCCGCCTCCGTCAACATCATCGCGACCGTCTTCAAGCATCGCGCCCCGGGCATGTCGCTCAACCGGATCCCGCTCTTCGTCTGGGCGATGCTGGTGACCGCGGTCATGGTGGTTTTCGCGATGCCGGCGGTGATGCTCGCGAGCACGCTGCTGGCCATGGACCGGCTCGTCGACACCCACTTCTTCAACATCGCCGAGGGGGGAGATCCCCTGCTCTTCCAGCACCTCTTCTGGTTTTTCGGCCATCCGGAGGTCTACATCATCTTCATCCCCGCCCTGGGGGTCGTGTCCGCGATCACGGCGACGTTTTCCCGCCGGCAGGTCTTCGGGTACATGGCCATGGTCCTTTCGCTCGTGGCCACGGGGTTCATCGGCTTCGGTCTGTGGGTCCATCACATGTTCGCCACCGGCCTGCCGCAATTGGGGCAGAGCTTCTTCACCGCGGCCAGCATGATGATCGCCATCCCGAGCGGCACCCAGATCTTCTGCTGGCTCGCGACCCTCTGGAGCGGGCGGCTGCGGCTGAATACGCCGCTCTACTTCGTCTTCGGATTCGTTGCGATCTTTGTCCTGGGAGGGTTGACCGGGATCATGCTCGCGTCGGTACCGCTCGACCTCCAGGTCCACGACACGTTCTTCGTCGTCGCCCATCTCCACTACGTGCTGATCGGCGGCGCCATCTTCCCGCTCTTCGGGGGCCTCCACTTCTGGTTCCCGAAAATGACCGGCCGCATGCTCTCGGAACGGCTGGGCAAGCTCGGCTTCTGGCTGCTGTTCATCGGTTTCAACCTGACCTTTTTCCCCATGCACAAGTTGGGTCTCGAGGGGATGCCGCGCCGGGTCTACACCTACCTGCCCGAGACCGGCTGGGGAGACCTGAACCTCCTGGCCACCGCGGGCGGCGTCGTCCTCGGCCTGGGCGTGCTGACTTTCCTGATCAACGTGGCCGTGAGCCTGCGCTCCGGTGAGGTGGCGGGGGCCGATCCCTGGGAGGGGGAAACCCTGGAATGGGCCATCCCCTCGCCGCCGCCGCCCTACAACTTCCTTCACCTGCCGACGGTGTCCGGTCGGAGCCCGCTCTGGGAGAACTGGGAGGAGCAGCCCGTGGTGACCGGCGTGGAGAGCCATCGCCGGGAGGTCCTCGTCACTGCCAGTCTGGACGCGGAGCCGGACCACCGGGACATCCTGCCCGGCCCCACGATCTGGCCCTTCGTCCTGGCGCTCGGGGTCGGCGTGACCTTCATCGTCGCGATCTTCACCCCCTGGGGCGTGCCGATCGGCGCCGTGCCCTGCGCCATCGCGCTCGTCGCCTGGTTCTGGCCCCGGGGAGACATGGGCCGGTACGAGCTCAAGGAGAAATCGTGAGGGAGAGACCGGAGCTTGACGTCTCGGACCTTCCGACCGTCGCCTTCGGGGCCCGCGCCTCGATCTGGTGGGGAGTGGTGGGGCTCATGGCCATCGAAGGGACGATGTTCGCCATCATGTTCGCGAGCTACTTCTATCTGCGCGGCAACGCGGCGGAGTGGCCGCCGACCGGGGCCTTCCACCCCGGCCTCGGGTTGACCACGGCCAACCTCGCGATCCTCCTCGTTTCCATGATCCCCATGCATTTCGCGGCCAAGGCGGCCCACCGCGAGGACCTCGCCGGAATCCGGAGAGGGCTGATCGTGGCAACCGTGCTCTGCGTCGCGGTTCTCGTGATCCGGGCGATCGTCCTCTCGCGCCTGACCTACCGGTGGGACAGCCACGCCTACGGATCCCTGATCTGGACGACCGCGGGATTCCATACGCTGCACGTCATCACCGGGCTGCTGGAAAACCTTCTCTTCATCGCTCTCCTGATCAAGGGGCCGGTCGAGGACAAACACCTGGTCGACGTGCGCGTGAATACGTTGTATTGGTATTTCGTGGCTCTCTCCTGGGTGCCGTTCTACGTGATCTTCTTCCTGGACCCCGGCCTGCTCGACCTTTCGTATTGAGGAGGAGCGGCGTGGCGAAAAGAGCGAAAGAAAAAGAGAAGAAAAAAGAGATCGATCACCACGAGCCCTCCCTGCACCGCCGGGACGTGCTGCTCGGGCTCGCCGCCTTCGCGGGACCGGTGGCCTGGGCGCTGCACCTCCAGGTCAGCTACTCCCTGGCGCCCACGGCCTGTGACATGCAGAGCAAGATCTTTCTCCACCTCGCCACCCTGGGTTGCCTCCTCCTCGCGGGGGCAGGAGCGCTGGTCGGCCGGCGGTACTGGAAAGAGCTTCCGGAGGGCTCGACGGAGAAGGGAGAGGTGGAGCTTTCCCGCGCCCGCTTCATGGCCCTGGCGAGCACCGTCCTGAGCCTGGCTTTCGCCTTGGTGATCGTCGCGGCCGAGGTGCCGAACTGGATCCTGAGGGTCTGCGATTGATCGCTCTGCTGCACGGGGCCGGCGGGCCTCTCGAAGCCTCCGAGATCCTCCGCTGGTGGTCGTGGGACCCCTTCGTGATCCTCGGTCTCGTCCTTTCGGCCGAGATGTACGTCTCCGGTCTCCGGCGGCTCTGGAAGCGCGCTGGAGTCGACCAGGGCCTTCGACGTTGGGAAGCAGGCTGCTTCGCGACCGGGTGGCTCTTCCTCTTCGTGGCCCTCGTCTCCCCCCTGGACGCCCTGGGCGGAATCCTGTTCTCGGCCCACATGGCCCAGCACGAGGTGCTGATGCTCCTCGCAGCGCCCCTGATCGTCCTCGGCCGGCCCCTCGCCGTCTGCCTCTGGGCGCTGCCGCAGCAGGCGCGGGAGAGGGTGGGGCGGTGGACGCAGGGAGCGGCGGTCGCCGCCGTGTGGCGCTGGATCACCGGGCCGCTCACCGTCTGGCTCCTCCACAGCGTCGCTCTCTGGATCTGGCACCTGCCGGCCCTCTATCAGGCGACTTTGGAGAACGAGCTCATCCATGCCCTCCAACACCTCTCCTTTTTCGGCAGCGCGGCCCTTTTCTGGTGGGCTCTGATCCACGGCCGCTACGGACGGATCGGGTACGGCGTCTCCGTCTTCTACGTCTTCGCCACGGGGGTCCACAGTGGAGTCCTCGGGGCCCTCCTCACCTTCGCTCCCCGGTTGTGGTATCCCCTCTATGAGGAGAGGACGGGCCGCTGGGGACTTTCGGCCCTGGAGGACCAGCAGCTCGCCGGTCTTCTCATGTGGGTCCCGGCAGGGTTGATCTTCATCCTCCTAGGACTGGCTCTGTTCACGGCGTGGCTCGGCGAGGCGGAGCGCCGGGTGGCCCACACCCGGAGCGAGATGCTGGTGAAGGCCCTGGAGGAAAGGAGGGCGCATGGCGGCGCGTAGGGGCTGGTGGATGTTGGGGCTCGTCCTGCTGGGCGGGTGCGGCCAGGGGGACGTGGAGCGCACGGCCATGGCGATGACCGGCGGCGATCCGGAGCGGGCTCCGCAACTGATCCGCAAGCACGGCTGCCAGGTCTGCCACACCATTCCGGGCGTCCAGGGAGCCCGAGGGAAGGTCGGCCCTTCCCTGGAGGCCATCGCCAGCCGGTCGTATCTCGCCGGCAACGTGCCGAACACGCCGGAGAACCTGATGAAGTGGATCGCCGATCCGCAGGCGGTCGAGCCCGGCACGGCCATGCCGGACACCGGCGTGACCGACCAGGAGGCCCGGGACATCGCCGCCTATCTCTACACCTTGCGATGAGAACGACCCGAAGGGACTTCTTCGTCCTTCTGCTCGGAGCGGCGGGCGCCCGCGCCGGGCTCGCCGCCCCGGCCCGGCGGACCGTCCGCATCGGCCTCGCCCTCGGGGAGGGGAGCGCGGTGGCCCGGGGCGCCACCCTGGCTGCGGAGGAGGCCCGGCGCACGGGGGATCTCCTGGGCGTCGTTTTCGAGCTGCGGACGCCGGGGCCGGGAGCTGCGGCCGTCGTCGGCCTCTCCACCCCGAAAAATCCACCGGCCGTCCTTTTTCTCACGGCGGGTGCCATCGACGGACCGTCCCCGGTCGATCCCCGGATCTTTCACGTCGCTTCGAGCCCCCGCCGCCGCAAGGAGGCCCTCGCCCGGGCGGGAAAGGGCGTCCGGGTCGTGGACTGGCATCCGGACCTCGTCCGGTACGGCGCCGAGCAGCTCAACCAGCGCTTCCACCAGCGTTTCGGCCGGCCCATGGACGAGGCGGCCTGGCGCGGCTGGATGGCGGTGAAGGCCGTTGCAGAGGCGGCCCTCCGGAGCCCTGGGGGAGATCTCGCCGCGACCCTCGCGACCCTCCGCTTCGACGGGCACAAGGGGAAGCCCCTGGAGTTCGATCCGCAGGACCACCACCTCCGGCAGCCCGTGTATCTGGTGGATGGGAGAGGACGGTTGATCGGGGAGGCGGGATGACGCGGGTCCTGGGCTTGCTCGGATTCTTCTGGACCCTCCCTATCCTTGCCGCTCCCTTCGCCTATGTCAGCAACGAGCGGGCAGGGACGGTGACCGTCATCGACACCGCCACAGACAAACCGGTCGCCACCCTCCGCGTGGGCACCGGACCTCGCGGCATCCACGTGAGCCCGGACGGCAAGCGGGTCTATGTGGCTCTCTCCGACACGGCCCGCAACAGCCAGAGCGCCGCGGACGCCATCGCCGTCCTCGACCCGGCAGGCCGTCGGGTGATCGCCCGCTACAGCGCCGGGAGCGATCCCGAACAGTTCGCCGTCAGCCGGGACGGCTCCCGCCTCTACGCCTCGAACGAGGACGCCGGGACGGCCTCGGTCAGCGATCTGAAGACCGGCAAGGTCATCGCAATCCTCATCGTGGGGATCGAGCCCGAAGGGGTGGCGATCAGCCCGGACAGCCGCTGGGTCTATGTGACGGCCGAGACGAGCAACACCGTATCGGTGATCGACACACGCAAGAACGAGGTCGTGGCGAGCTTCCTGGTGGACCCGCGCCCCCGCGCCGCCGCCTTCTCGCCGGACGGCAAGCGCGCTTGGGTCACGGCCGAGATCGGGGGCTCGGTCTCCATCGTCGACGTGGCCCGCCACCAAGTGGTCCGCAGGATCCCGCTTCCCCGCTCCAAGCCTGTGGGCGTGGTTGTCTCGCCGGACGGCAAGTGGGTCTACGTGGCCAACGGCCACGGCAACAGCGTCGCGGTGATCGACGCGGCAGCCGGGAAGGTCGTGGCGACCATCCCCGTCGGCAAGCGGCCCTGGGGAATCGCCGTTTCAAAGGACGGCAAGAAGGTCTACACGGCGAACGGGGTCAGCAACAACGTCTCGGTGATCGATACCAGGACCCGTAAGGTGATCGCCACCATTCCGGCCGGGGCAGGGGCGTGGGGAGTGGCGATCAGCCCGTAGCCGCCGTTGGTTCAGGCCCTGGGGAGGCTGGTTCGCATCCCGGATGAGTCTGGTTCTTGTCTCGGAGAGGCTGGTTCGTGGCCCCGATGAGACTGGTTCGCGGCTCGGATGAGGCTGGTTCGCGGTCTGGAGAGGCTGGTTCAAGCCACGGAGAGGCTGGTTCGCGGCGTTGGAGAGGCTGGTCCAGGACTCGGAGAGGCTGGTTCGGACTCCGGATACGGTTGGTTCAGGTTCCGGAGAGGCTGATCCAAGCTCCGGAGACGCTGGTTCGCGGCGCGGCGAGGCGGGTTCGCGCCGTGGAGAGATCCTTCAACTCTCTGGAAGCACCTCTCCAGGCTCTGGAACAACACTTCGCGGAGCCTGGAAGAAGCCCCCTCAGTCCTGGTATTGACCGGTCTGAGACTCGGATAGCTGCCCGTGGGCGGCCGGCGGATGCCCGCCCAGAGCCGACCACGAGGCCTGCCCTCTTCGCCCCCGGGTCTTGCCTATAAGCATAAAACAGAATATTATAAAGTTAAGGTCATGCGCCCATGGAGGGCGGACGAACCTTAGGAGGCCAGCGATGAAGCACGCTGTTTCGAAGGGATTGGTCCTGACGTCTCTGCTGCTTTTGGTAGGTCTGATACCGGCTCGGCCGGGCTTGGCAACCACCGCGGTGGCACTCTCCGATCGCCACCTGGTGGCGAGCTCCCGCGCGATCCTGACCGGCGAGGTTCAGAAGATCACGTCCCAGCGGCACCAGGGCAACATCTACACCTACGTGGGGATCGACGTGGAAGAGTCCCTCAAGGGGCCTTTCCGAGAGGGGCAGGTCGTCGTCCTGCGGCAGCTCGGAGGAACGGTCGGCGAGGTGACGAGCACGCTCGCGGGCGCTCCGCGGTTCCGGGAAGGGGATCGGGTCCTGCTCTTCCTGGACACCTGGTCCGATGGCGCCCTCCGCGTCGCCCACCTGTTCTTCGGCAAGTACGACCTCGTGGTGGACGAGGACACGGGCGTGGTGCGCGCCGAGCGGAGGGCCAGCGTTCAACTCCTTCCACGCAAGGGCGTACGGTCCACGGCGAGCGCGGACTTCGAGGTGTTCCGGCGCGAAGTCCAGCGGTGGGTCCGGGAGACCGCCGGCCGCGAGCTTACGCCGGTGCGTGCCCTGGAGCAGCCGGCCGAGTACGGCGGCAGGCGGGGAGATCGAGGGCTCTCGGTGGAGACCAGCCCTTTCCAGTTGCTGCCGAACCATCAGGGCCTGTTCTGGCGCTGGTTCGAGGCTGATTCGGGCCAGGCGGTGATCACTCGCGTCAATCCGGCCAACGCCCCGGTGGCCGACTTCAGGGATAGAACCGATCGGGCGCTCTCGACCTGGACCCAGGCACCTTTGAACAACAGGATCTGGAACAACGCCTCCCCGAGCGTGGCGGCCACCAGCAGCCTCATCCTGCAGCGGGGAGCCGACATCTTCACCGCCTTCTCTCCCAGGAGATTCGACGGCTTCACCCATGACGGGGTTTCCGTGATCTCCTACAACGATCCGCTGGGACAGCTCCAGGATCCGTCCGGTTGCGAAGGCATCCTCGCGGCGAGCCTGTACATCAATGGGACGGCAGACACCAGAGTCGTCAACGGCGTCCGGTTCAACCGCCTCCTCGAGAACGACATCGTGTTCAATAACGGCTGGATCGGCTGCGGCTTCCTGGAGAACTCCGTGACCTTCGAGGAGATCACGCTTCACGAGGTCGGCCATTCCATCGGTCTTGGACACAGCGAGGTCACGTCGCGGGCCCCGGGCGACAACCCCGCCATGCAGGCCTTCGTCCACGCCAACGGCCGTGGGGCGAAGCTCGGCCTGGACGATCTGGTCGGCGTGACCTTCATCTATCCCGGGGCGGGCAATCCGATCGACGAGGCAGCCTACTACGTGGGCTTCCACTATCGGGACTTCCTCGAGCGGGAGCCGGACTTCGGCGGTTGGAACTTCTGGACGCGGACGATCACCGACTGCGTCGGGTGCTCCGTCGCGGCCCAGCGGATCCACCTCGCCCGGGCCTTCCTCTATTCGGGCGAGTTCATCGATCTGGAGCAGAGTCAGGACCCGTTCAACAGGCGACGGCTCGACGCCAGCAACCGGGGTACGCCTGACTACAACGAGGCGTTCGTTGACGCCTGCTACCGGCGGTACTGGAAGACGTCGCGGCCCGCGACCGATCCATGGGTGGGCTTCCTCAACGCCAACATCCCCAACAACGACGGTCACTACAACACAGTCATCGAGGCCTTCATTACCGACAGCCGGTACCGTGGGAGGTTCGGCACCCCCTAGAAAAGGGGACATCCCCCGGCCCGTCGCGAGACGGGCCGGGG
>DASQEB010000558.1:0-3496 GCA_035633875.1 Thermoanaerobaculia bacterium | reverse complement strand
GGGCCTTCTCCAGGGCCGCACGGCGCTGGGCATGGGCCCGGGAGAGCTCGGCCAGGATCTTCTGCCGTTGCCGGGAGCCGGTGAGCTGGTCCTCCAGGCGGCGCTTCCTGTCCGCGGCCTCGGCCTCCCGGCGCACGGTGGCCTCCAGCGAGGCGGCGACCTTCTCAGCCTCGTCCACCCGGGCGTCCAGGGCCGCCTCGCCTGCGGCCACCTTGCTCCGGGCCATCTCCAGCACCTCGGTCGCCGTCTTGACCTCGTGGGCGTGCTGGGAGATCTCCTCGTCGATGCGGTTGCGCCGGAAGTTGCCCCGCTCGGCCTCGATCTGGGCCTGCTGGACGCGGTTGCGCGCCGCGTTGATGTCGTTGGCCGCGGCCGCGAGCTGTCCCCGGAAGCTCTCCACCCGGGCCGCCACCTGCTTCAGGTCCCGCTCGGCGGCGGCGATCTGGCGGTCGTCCTCGTCCACGGCCTGGGCCGCCTGCTCCCGCTCGGCGGCCAGCTCGCGGCGCCGTTCCTCCAGGGATTCCAGGGCTTCGGCGTGGCCCGCGATCTCGGCCTCCCGCCGGTCCGCCAGGGCGCGGCCCTGGGCCGCGCGCTCGCCGATCTCCTGAACGGTCTGGCGGTTGGCCTTCAGGAACTCCTGCCGCCCCTCGATCGTCGTGGCCAGCTCGGCCACGCGCTGGTGGCGCTCGGCCATCTTCCGCGCCAGCTCGTCCAGCCGCTCGCGACCGGCGGCCAGGGCCGCCTCGTCCCGGTGGAGATCCGCCGCCAGGGCCGCCTCGCGGGAGGTGGCGTCCTCGATCCGGCTCTTGAGCTCCGCGAGCCGGGCGAAGAGGGCGCCCCAGCGGCCCAGCAGGACCTGCTCCAGCAGCTCCCGGTATTCCTTCTCCTTCTCCTGGTAGCGCCGGGCCGCGCTGGCCTGGCGCTTGAGCGACCGCAGGGCGCGCTCCACCTCGGAGATCACGTCGTCCAGGCGCAGGAGGTTGGACATCGCCTCCTGGAGCTTGACCTCGGCCACGCTCTTGCGCGCCTTGTAGCGGGTGATGCCGGCCGCCTCCTCGATGAGCTTGCGCCGTTCCTGGGGCTTGCCGGAGAGGATCATCCCGATCTTGCCCTGCTCGATGACCGAGTAGGCCCGGATGCCCAGGCCGGTGTCCATCAGGATGTCCTTGACATCCTTCAGGCGCACCAGCTTGCCGTTCAGCCGGTACTGGCTCTCGCCCCCGCGGAAGACCCGGCGGGAGATGGTGATGACGCCGTCGTCCGCGCGGGGGAAGGAGGGATCGGTCTTCAGGGTGAGGGTGCACTCGGCCATCCCCAGGGGCTTGCGCGAGTCCGTGCCGTTGAAGATGACGTCTTCCATCGTGCCGCCGCGCAGGCTCTTGGCGCTCTGCTCGCCCAGCACCCAGGTCATCGCCTCGGACAGGTTGCTCTTGCCGCAGCCGTTGGGCCCGACAATGGCGGTGACTCCGCCTGCGAAACGCACCTCGACGGGATCGACGAAGGACTTGAAACCGGAGATCTCGAGTCGTTGGACTTTCATGGCACTCCGTGGATGGGGACCGCTGTAGAACGACGGAGGGCAGGATACCAGAGGGACAAGAAGACCACAAGCTGAGGGGGAACGGGGGGAGGAGGACCACTAGATGTGGCCTCTCCAGGAGGATGCTCCCTCTTCATCTGGAGGTGGGGCGGCTGTCGCGATACCCTTGGCATCCGATGAGAGAGCCGGTCAGACCCGCCGAGCCCTTCCTCGGCTATACCAGGGGCGAGCTGCGCATGGAGGGGGCTTCGCTTGCGGACCTCGCAGTGCGGTTGGGGACCCCCTTTTTTCTGATCAGCGAGTCGCGCCTGCGGGAAAACTACCGCGCCCTGGAGCGGGGGCTCTCGGGAGCGGTCCTGCGCTATTGCGCCAAGACGAACCACGAGGCCGGGGTCCTGGAGGTGTTGGCCGGCTGCGGAAGCCACCTCCTGGCGAGCCATGCCGCCGAGGTGGTCCTCGCGATCCGGTGTGGGTTCCCGCCGGAGCGGATCGCCTACGCCCGCCCGGTGCTCGCGCCAGAGGAGCTGGAGACGGTGCTCGCGGCCGGGGTACCGCTCGTCCACGTCCACCGGCTGGACGACCTGCCCCTCCTGCAGGAGGCGGCAGCCCGATCCGGCCGGCCAGTCCGTCTGTCCTTCCGCTTGAGGGGCGGAGGAGGAGGGCTCTCCCCGCTCGGCCGGCTCAACCGGAGGACGGGGCTCGATCCGGAGGAGGTCGTGGAGTGCGCGCGGCGTGCCATGGCCTCGCCCTGGCTGGAGCCGGCGGCCGTCAACTTCTATGTCGGGACCCAGCAGGCCTCACTGGACGGATTCGCCCGCGCCTTCCGCGGCGTCGTGACGCTCCTGCGGCGGGTGGCGGCGGAGGCCGGTGTGGCCTTGCGGGAGGTCAACCTCGGTGGGGGCATTCCTTCGCCGTCCCTGCGGCGTGTGGGGCCGCGCCACCTCCTGGGGCGCTGGCGGGACCGCCTGGCCGCGGTCCCCGCAGGCTCCTCCGAGCGGCTGGAACTCCTGGCGACGGCGCTCGCCCGCCGGTTCCGGGAGCTGGTGGAGGAGGCCCGGCTGCCGGAGCCGCCGATCCTGGCCGCCGAGCCGGGCCGGTCCATCGTGGGGGATGCGGCCGTACTGGTCTCCCGGGTGCGGGCCGTCCGCGCGACCTGGCTCTTCCTGGACGCCAGCCGCAACGTCCTTCCCGAGTCTCCGGTCCTCTTCGCCCGGCGCATCCTCCCCTTCCGCGAGGCCTCCGGGCCCGAGCGCTTCTGGAATCTCTCCGGAAACACCCTCAACACCCTGGACCTGCTGGATCTCCACCGGCGCCTGCCGCTTCTCTCCCCAGGCGACGGACTGGCCTTCTGCGATGCCGGGGCCTATTCCATCTCCCGGGCCAGCTCCTACGCGGGGCTCTGGCCGGCGGTCTACATGCTCCAGGCAGACGGGAGGGTTCGTCTGATCCGGCGGGCCGGTGGGGTGGAAGACCTGGAGCGTCCGATGATCCGGGGAGAGCGCCGGGATTGACGGGCGCCGTCCTCGTCACCGGCGCCTCCGGCTTCCTGGGCCGTCCTCTCGTCCGTGCCCTGCTGAAGGAGGGGCGTCCAGTGATCGCCCTGTGCCGTCGTCCCGAGGCGCTCGGCGACTTCCAGGGCTCCGCGTTGCGGATTGTGGCCGGGGACTTCCGGGACCCGTCCTCGGATCGATCCCTTCTGAGGGACGTGTCGTCCGTCTTCCACCTGGCGGCGGCCCGCAACCGGCCGTCCGCCCGGGCCGGGGAGATGGAGGCGATCAACGGGACGGCCACTCTCGGCCTCGCCCGCCGTGCCGGGGAGGCGGGCGTCGGGCGGTTCATCAACGTGGCCACGGCCCTGATCTACGGCCCTTCCGACAGAGTGAAGACGGAGGAGGACGGAATCTCTCCGCAGGACCTCCCGGGAGCCTACGAGCGGTCCCGGCCGATCGCCGCCCT
>DASQEB010000557.1:0-9157 GCA_035633875.1 Thermoanaerobaculia bacterium | reverse complement strand
ACACGATCTCAAGAATGGTCAACGTCACCAGCGCGATCCAGCTCTCGGGGTTGCTCATCCACTCCATCGCATTCCTCCCTTGGTCTCCCGCTCCGCCTGGCGGAACGGGACGGATTCTACCCCAGAGCCAAACCGGGGCCGTGGCATAATGGCGTCTCCATGAGCGATGCCACGACCCGGGGAATCCGGGTCCAGGTCCAGACCTTCTACGACGAGGAGAGCAGCTCCCCTGCGGAGAGCTATTACTTTTTCGCCTATCAGGTCCGGATCTCCAATCTCGGCACCCTGACGGCCCAGCTCGTCAGCCGCGAGTGGTTCATTACCGATGCCAATGGCGAAACCCAGCGGGTGCAGGGCCCGGGCGTCGTCGGCGAGCAGCCTGTGCTCGCGCCGGGGGAGTCCTTCGAGTACACCAGCTTCTGTCCCCTCACCACACCGGTCGGGGCCATGCGCGGCACCTACCGGATGGTTCTCGAGAACGGCGAGAGCTTCGAGGCCGAGATCGCGCCGTTCGGCTTGTCCGTACCCCACGCCGTGAACTGAGGGCACCTCCCTTGCAGTTGTTGCCGAATATGGCAACGGCAAAGCGAAAGACCGAAGAGGCCGCACCTGCCGACGAGGTGACGGCCGGCGCCGTGCCCGCCGAGGCGCTGGCCGGGGAGTTTCCGGAGATCGACCTGCCGGTCCGCCCGCCCTACCCGCCCATGGAGGCGAAGACGGCGGAGCGCATCCCCCGCGGCACGGAGTGGCTCTACGAGCCGAAGTGGGACGGCTTCCGCTGCCTCGTCTTCCGCAAGGGAAGCATGGTCGTCCTCCAGTCGAAGAGCGGTCAGCCCCTCGGGCGCTATTTCCCGGAACTGGTCCAGGCCATCGCCGCCCTGCCCGTCAAAACTTTCGTACTGGACGGCGAGGTCGTGATCCGCTCTCCTTCCGGCCACCTCCTCTTCGACACCCTCCTCCAGCGCATCCACCCCGCCGAGAGCCGCATCGCCAAGCTCGCCCGGGAGACGCCGTCGAGCCTCTACGCCTTCGACCTCCTGGTGGACGACCGGGGCAGGTCCCTGATCGATCTGGATCTGGACGAGCGGCGCGGCCGGCTGGAGACATTTTTCGGGAAGATCCCCGAAGAAGGCTCCGTCCACCTCTCCCCCGCCACACGGGACCACAGCCTCGCCGAGAGCTGGATCCAGACTCTGGGCGCCGCGGGCCTGGATGGTGTGATCGCCAAGCGGCTGGACGAGCCTTACCGGTCGGGGGACCGGAGCGCCATGGTCAAGGTGAAGAGGATCCGGACTGCCGACTGCGTCGTGGGCGGTTTCCGCTGGGCCCAGAAGGGAGGGAAGATCGGCTCCCTTCTTCTGGGCCTCTACAACGACCGGGGGCTCCTGGATCACGTCGGGTTCTCGTCGAGCTTCACGGAAGGTGAGCGCCAGGAGCTCGAGCCGATCCTCCTTCCCCTGCGCGAGCCGCCCGGCTTCACCGGCAAGGCGCCGGGCGGCCCCAGCCGCTGGGCCCAGGGGCGTTCCACCGAGTGGGAGCCGCTACGGCCGGCCCTGGTCTGCGAGGTGCGATACGACCACTTCTCCGGCGGCCGCTTCCGCCACGGCACCAAGTTCCTCCGCTGGCGGCCGGACAAGCAGCCCGAGGCCTGCACCTTCGAGCAGGTGCAGCCCCGGGCGGTGTCCCTCGAAAAGCTCGGGCTGGCTTAGAGCTCCACCTTCCGCAGCGACCGGCGAACGAGAATGACGCAGAGGATCGCGAACATGAAGAGGGCGCTCCACGGGGCCGCCTCACCGAAGATGCCGACGATGTTGAGATTCTCGCCGACCGAAGCGGCTGCCTCGCGGAACCCCGCCAGGCGTTCGAGCGAAATCAGAACGGCAACCAGCAGGCCCGAGATGGCGCCGCCAGCCACCAGACCGGTCGAGAAGAGCATGCCGGACGAAACCTCCGACTCCGCCTCCGACCGACTCTCGGCGGGCCGCATCCGGTCGGAGAGCCAGCGCATGGCACCGCCGATGAAAATCGGGAACGTCGTCGAGATTGGCAGGTAGGCTCCCACCGCCCAGGCGAGGCCCGACACACCGCAGAGCTGGATCACCACCGCAAGGGCGGCGCCCACGAAGATGAAGCCCCAGGGCAGGTCCTGGGACAGCACGCCCTTGATGATGACCGCCATCAGCGTGCCCTGCGGGGCCGGGAGCCGCTCTCCGCCGATCGGACCATACTCCGAATTGTGGAGGCCGATGATCGTGAGGCCGATCACCGCCACCGACGCGAGCACGCCGATGAGCAGACCGATCTGCTGCCGGATGGGTGTCGCACCTACGAGGAAGCCGGTCTTCAGGTCCTGGGACGTGGCGCCGGCGTTGGCCGCCGCGATGCACACGATGGCGCCCACGCAGAGCGCCGCACCCTGGTAGGCGTCGCCGCCCAGGCCCAGCGCGAGAAAGAGGAGCGTCGTGCCGAGAAGCGTCGCGATTGTCATGCCCGAGATCGGGTTCGACGAGGAGCCGATCAGGCCCACGATGCGGGACGAGACCGCCACGAAGAAAAAGCCGAAGATCAGGATGAGGAGCGCCGTCAGGATGTTCCCCGGGAATCCACCGGTGGGCAGGTTCGGCAGGGCAATGATGATGACGGCGAGGATCAGCGAGCCGATGGCGACCCAGGTGATCGGGATGTCCCGCTCCGTGCGTTGGACCGCCGTGCCCGCGCCGGCGCCCGTGCTCCGCAGGTCGCGCAGCGAGTCGCGGATCGAGCGGTAGATCGTCGGCATCGTCCGCAGAAGCGTCAGCAGGCCCGCCATGGCCACGGCGCCGGCGCCGATGTAACGGATGTAAGCAAAGTAGAACTTGGTGGCCGGAGGCGCGGCGTCGATCCAGGCCTGGGTCCGGCCGACGGCCAGCAGATCGGCGTTCACCTGGGCGTCCGGCACGAACATGGAGAGCAGGGGGATCAGGACGAGCCAGGCGAGGACCGATCCGGACACCATGATCCCCGCGATCCGCGGCCCGATGATGTAGCCCACGCCCAGGTATTCGGGAGTGACCTCCGAGGTCAGCGCCACGTTCCGGTAGGCCGCGGTCGGGCCGGTGGTGAACTGGAAGGTCTCGCGCCAGAGGTGCAGGATCTTCTGGAGCACCGTGTACCCCATCGCCACCCAGAAGCCGGCGAAGACGGTCTTCGCCATCTGGCCCCCCCTCTCGCCCGCGATCAGCACCTCGGCACAGGCCGTGCCCTCCGGATACGGAAGCTCACCATGCTCCTTGACGATCAGCGCACGCCGCATCGGCACCATGAGGAGCACCCCGAGGATGCCGCCCACGGCGGCCAGCGTCGTGATCTGGATATAGCGGAAGTAATCGGCTCCGCCGGCGATGAACAGGAACGCCGGGGTGGTGAACACCACGCCGGCGGCCACGGACTCGCCCGCCGAGCCGATGGTCTGGACGATGTTGTTTTCGAGGATCGTCGATCCGATCCGCTTGAAGACCGCGATCGCCAGCACGGCGATGGGGATCGACGCCGAGACCGTCAACCCCGCCCGCAGGGCGAGGTAGACCGTGACGGCCCCGAACAGGATGCCGAAAAGCGCTCCCAGGATGATCGCCTTCGGCGTGAACTCCGGGGGCGCCTGATCCGCTGGGATGTAGGGCTTGAACTCCGCCGCCGCTGGCTTCTCCAGAACCGGCGCCTGATGTGGCTGTGCCAAGGCCGCTCTCCTTTCCCGGAAAGATTTGGCTTGCGATGCTAGCACGAACCCCGGCACCGGGGGCCGGCTCGCGTCACGTCCGTCCGGAAACAAAGGTGCTCGGCCGGGGTCCAGCGGGGCGCTCTATCCGCCCGGAACCAGCCGCAGCCGGTGCTCGGCAGGCCCTGGCAGGAACGGCGCCGGCTCTCCTCTCTCCCACGCCTCGTGCCCCGCCAGGTAGTACGGGGAGAGCGGATGGCCGCTCTGGCCCACCGGCATGTGGAAGAAGCCGCTCTCCTCAGCCCCGGGGGAGACCACCATGCGCTCGGAAGCGCCATCGGAAGGACCCTGGAAACGGGGCATGTTCTCGTCCCCCGGAAGGGCCCGCGCCGGGACGTCCAACCAGCGGCCGAGGAACGGCACGGCCGCGCTCAGCGGATGCGCGAAGGAGGTCGTGTTCCGCTCTCCCCAGGTGCGGTCGGCGAGCTTGCCGCGCTCGGCGAAGAAGTCCACCGTTTCGTCCACGGCGGAGAGGAGCTGCTCGTCCCAACTCCTGAATTTCGAATCGAGGAGGTGGACCGGGCGCTCGGTCACCAGCCGCCAGAGCCATCCTTCGAACTGGCGGGTCGGGCCGAAGCGCTCCTCCTGCGGCGTGTCCCATTGCCCGGTCAAGGAGGTGAACACCTGACCGGCGAGGTTGAGACGGAAGGAGCGCACCATCCGGTAGGCGACCGAATCGACCGAGGCGCGGCCGGTCCAGGTCGTCTCCACCAGTCTCCGGAGCTCGCTCCGGCGCGGATCGGCCGCCACCGCTTCGGGCGTGAGCGTGTCGAGCAGGAGCTTCCGCCACCGCTCCAGGAACAGGGCCCGGTCGTCGAGCTGCACGGCCAACATGTCGCGTGGGGTCGCCTTCCCCAGGGCGAAAAGGCCGTCGCGGATCTGCCGGGAGCGGGCCCCGAGGTCGTAGCCGCCGTCACCGAGCTTCGCCAGCGCTTCGCCGGCCACGACCCGGGCATTGGCGGTCCAGATCCGGCCGGACGGCGGATCGACCACGCGCGGGACCTCCTCGGGAGCGAGCCAGCCGTCCCAGCGGTGCGAGCCGTCCGCCCAGGACGTGGGGATCCGCCCGGAGAAGCCCACCCGGCGCGGGATCCGCCCCATCACTGTCCAGCCGATCCGCCCGGTCGCGTCCGCCACCACGAAATTCTGCGCCGGGATGCCGCTCCGGTTGGCCACCGCCATGGCCTCGTCTACGGTCCGGGCCGCCTCCATCCCCTGGATCCCCAGGTTGACCGCTGCGGGGTGGTGGGCCGTCCACGCGAACGCCCGCGGTCGGCCGCGGTGGTCCGGCTCGATCACCGGTCCCCAGATCGTCTCCTTCACCTCCAGGCTGACCGGTCCGTCCCCCTTCACCCGGATCGTCTCCGTCACCGTCCGGAAGGCTTTAAGCCCCGCCGGCGTCCGGTACGTGCCGGGCTGCCGGGGATCGACCTCCAGGAGGATGACATCCGACCAGTCGCCGTAAGTGTTCGTGAACCCCCAGGCCACGTGGCCGTTGCTCCCCACGACCATGGACGGCGTGCCGGGCAGGGTCACCCCGGTGAGGCGGAGGGTGCCACCGGCTCGATCCGGCCGGACGATCGAGGCCCGGTACCAGGTGTTCGGCACCCGGATTCCCAGATGCATGTCGTTGGCGAGGAGGGCGCCGCCGTGGGCCGTGTGGGTGCCCGCGACCGCCCAGTTGTTGCTGCCGAGGACGGCCTCGTTCCACGCCGGCTCCGCGTACGGCGCGACTCGGCGCGCCGCCTTCGGCAGGCGCCGGGCCGCGCCGGCCTTCCGCAGGTCGAAGACCTCTGGCCCGGGAACGGGCGGCACCGCGAAGGGCTCGCCCACGAGAGGAGCATCCCACTCCGTGCCGGGAAGGCTCAGGAAGTCGTACATCTCCCGCGGCAGGGTGTCGTGCAGGAACCCCAGCTCCGACTCGTTGCTGCCGTCCTCGTCCTGGAGATCGATGAACATGGCGAAGACAGCCAGGATCGAGTCCTCGGGCCGCCACGGGGCGGGCTCGACGCCAAGGAGGATGTACTCGAACGGCTTCCCTCCGAGGGCTGAGAGCCCAACGTTCACCCCTTCGGTGTAGGCCTGGAGGAACGCCCTATCCTCCGGGGTCGCCTGTGCCACGACCCGACCCGCCACGTGACGGAAGCGGTGGAGGCGGATCTCCCGGTCGCTCTCCACCACCGCGGAGCCCACCATCTCCGCCAACTCGCCCGCCGCGCTCCGCCGCAGAAGGTCCATCTGGAAGAAACGGTCCTGGGCGTGGAGGAAGCCCAACGCCCGCGCGGCGTCCTCCCGGCTCGCCGCACGGACCGTGGGGACTCCCAGAGCGTCCCGCTCCACCTCGACGGCGGCCGCAAGCCCCGCGATCGCGCGTTCGCCCGCGAGTTGCGGCAGGCTCGCCTCCATCCGGCTCCGGAACCAGAGCCCGCCGGCGACCACGGCGAGGATCAGAAGGCCCAGGAGAATCGTCAGCCCCACTCCCCAGCGGCGCAGGAGGCGCCGGGGACGGCGAGCGGGGAGCGGGGCGGGGACGGGAGCGGGGGTGGAGAAGGCTTCGGCCATGGTCTTTTCTCGTGGAGTGGCAGCGGCCTTAGTTTCCCGGGAAGAGAGCACCGATGCAAGCTTTCCTGTCCGAACGGCACCGCTCGGGCCGAGGCCTTTGTATGGCTGTAATGATCCTGTAAGGAACATTCCTGGATAGTTCCCGCCGCTGACCGAATTCACATCGTCAAGGAGAAAGTTCGATGAAGAGGAATGTTGTGCTCGCCGCCCTCGCGCTCAGTCTCGCGGTCTTCGGAGCCGTTCCGAGCCTCGCGGAAGAGGCGATCCATGAGAAGGCCACCTCCGATCCCCTCGCACAGTTGTTCAATGAAGGATGGGTCCAGGTGTCCTCCGGCGTTCTGACGCGGGACCTGGGACACGGCAAGGTCGAGGTCCTCGGCTTCGGCACGGAGGGTCTCCAGTACCGGCTGCAGGAAATGAGAAAGCACCTGCGCCACCTGAAGGCCACCTACGACCAGTACCCGACCCCCGAGTTGAAGGATTCCCTCCGCGCTTATCGGACCGAGATCCGGCGCATCATGGAGCGCCTCGAGACCGCCAAGTCGGTCGATGAACTCGACGTGGCGACCCAGGCCGCCGGTATCGACTGCACGATCAACTACGGAGCCCACGTCAACGCGTTCGCGCTGGGCGGCTCCACCCAAGGCGTCGGCGCAAATGCGGACGCCTACTTCAACAGCAACTGCGGCCAGAGGGGAGAGGTCTGGTCGACGGCCTACGGCGAAGCCCGGAGGGCCGACAACTCCTTCTGGACCGCCACCAAGACCGACCCGCTCTCCGGCGTCTACTCCGGCACGAACGTCCGGGCCGCCGGCTCGGTCAGCGTCAACGGCGTCAAGGACTGCTTCTCGTATGCCTATGCAAACATGACCAGCTACGACATCGGTGTCGTCTACGAGCAGCGGGTCGAGAACCGCTCCTGCCCGGCACCGGTGCTCAACCTGACGGTCAGCTCGAACTACGGCTCCAGTATCAGCGTCTATGGCTACAACTGCGTGACCGTCACCTGGACAGCCAATCCCACCGGCGGGACCAGCCCCTACACGTATTCCTGGACTGCCAACACCAGCACCACCGTCGTAGGGACCGCACAGACGTACTCCCGGCAGTTCTGCGGCTCGAACACCACCACGACGGGCTCGTGGAAGGCCAACGCCACTGTGACGGACAGCTCCTCGCCCACAAGGCTGACCAAGTCGGCCTCGCGCACGCTGACGATCAACTACTACTACCAGAGCACCAGCGGCTGCACGGCTGAGGCGAGCACGGTGGAAGGCAAGGCCACCGACGCTGCCATCCCCCCGCCCTGCCCATACTGATCCACAGAATCGATCCCTTTACGGCGGGGCCTCACGGTCCCGCCGTTTTCTTTGAATCCTACAAAAAGGTCCTTCGGCTGTAACGATCCTGTAAGGTTCGTTCCTCGATACTCCAGTCCGCTGATGGCAGTTGAATCAACCAGTCACCCCGGCTGGAAATCTGTTGGACATCAACTTCAAGGAGTAGTTGGATGAAGAGAAAGGTCTTCTTCGCGTCCCTCGCCCTCGGTCTCGCGCTCCTCGGTCCGACTCGTCCCAGTCTTGCGGCGGAGACGGGCTCGGACACGGTCTCACGATTGATCAAAGAGGGCTGGACGCTCGTCTCTCCCAACGTCCTGCAGCGCGACATGGGCAACGGCAAGGTCGAAACGATCGGCTTCGGCATCGAGGGGCTGAAGTTCAAGATCGAAGGCATGAAGAAGGATCTCGCCTTCTTCAAGGAATCCCTCCGGCGCAATCCGGACTATCAGATCCGTCAGACGGTGCAGGCCTACCGCGCGGAGATCAAGCGGCTGACCAAGAACCTGGCGCTCATGGCAGAGGCTGAGGACGAGGTCGTCTCCAAGGCCGGTATCGACTGCACGATCAAGTACGGGGCCCACGTCGACGCCTTCCCGCTGAGCACGAGCCAGGGCGTGGGCGCCAGCGCCGATTCCTACTTCAACAACAACTGCACCGTGCACGGCCAGCAGGGAGAGGTCTGGGTTACGACCACCTCCGAGGCTCGGGCGGCAAACAACGTGTTCACAAGGTCCACCAAGACCGACCCGCTGGCCGGTGTGAGCGCTCCGAATATCGGCTACAACGTCAGCGCCGCCTCCTCCACCAGCGTCAACGGGATCACCGAGTGCCTCTCCCACGCCTACGCGAGCATGACGAGCTACGACATCGGCGTGGTCTATGAGCAGCGGGCGGAGAACCGGCTCTGCCCGATCACGATGTCGGTCAGCATCACCGGCCCGACATCCGCTTTCATTTTAGGAACAGCTTGCAAGACTTTCATTTGGACCGCAGCGGTCACCGGAGGAACCCCCGCCTATACATACTCCTGGTATCGCAATGGCTACGCCGTCGGTACGAACAGCAGCTCGTACTCCCAGACGTTCTGCGGCAACAACACGAGCTACTCCGATACCATCAACTTGTCCGTGACGGTGCGCGATACGACCGGTGCGACGGCTTCGGACCCCCACACCACCACGATCAACTACACCAGCTCGTCCACGACCACCTGCCCCAGCGGGCAGATTTGCCGGGAGCTCTGATCCAAGGCCGCCGGACACGTCCGGCAACCCGCGGCGGGGCCTCACGGCCCCGTCGTGTTCTTTTCCGGTTTCGCAGGAATCTCTAGAACATCCACCCCACGACGAGCTTCACGGTGGAGAAGTCGCCGCAGGTGAGGTTGAGCTCCACGGAGAGCTCGCTCGCACCCACGGGCCAGGCGATCCCTCCGGCCGCCATGGGGGCGATGTCGAAGTCGCTGTCTTCGTCCTCGTTCAACTCGTCTTCGTCGACGTCGATG
>DASQEB010000556.1:0-10607 GCA_035633875.1 Thermoanaerobaculia bacterium | reverse complement strand
GGGGCCTCCAGGATGCCGGCCGCCAGGGAGAGGAGGTGGTCGAGGAGGGATCGGGCGTCCTGGAGGGAGCTCCGGGGCCAGGCGGCGATCCGCAGCATCTCGCGACCCAGCCGCTGCTGGTAGACCGAGGCGCAGACGAAGAGGGCGGCGAGGAGCGCCAGGGGGGCGCTTCCGGCCAGCAGCCGGTCGCGCGGGGCGCCGGCGAGCAGACCGGCGCAGAGAAACGCCGCGAGGCCGGCGAGGGCCGTGCCGGCCGCCCCGCGTCCGCGCCAGCGCGAGGCGGCGGCAAGGAGGAGGAAGGCGAAAAAGACCAGGGCGAGGGGAACCGCGCCCCGGGTGAGCGCGCAGAGGATCGCAAAGACCGCCAGGTCCAGGGCATGGGCGGCGAGGCGCCAGCGCAGCTCGACGCGCTCGAAGCCCCAGAGCAGCACCGCGAGGAGCAGGGCGTAGAGGAGATAGACGGCCGGCAGCGCGAGCGCGCTGGCCATGCGCCCGGGCGCGAGCGAGAGCGCCAGCAGGCCGCAGGCGACCAGGATCCGGAGGCTCGCGATCAGACGCTCGCCGCGGCTCTGCAGGGAGTCTTCGAAATCCATGTCGCCTCGCACCTCCGTGCTCCGGGGCCATGCCTCTATACCGAAAGGTATATAAGAAATTATAGCTTGGGAGGAGTGGATTCAAAACCCTGGTGTTGGATAGGGTTTCCGTTTGCATGCGTGAGACCCGCCCGCTCCTCCTGCTTCTGGACGACGACCCGCAGGACCGGGCGTTGGCGCGGGTGGTGCTCGAGCGCGAGCTGCCCCGGCTGCGGATCGAGGAGATCACCGACGCGCCGTCGTTCGCCCAGGCCTGCGGACGGCGGGGCTTCGACGTGGTCGTCCTGGAGTCCAGGCTCGAGTGGGCGGACGGGCTGGCGATCCTCCTGGTGCTGCGGGAGGACTGGCCCGAGGTGCCGGTAGTCCTGTTCACCCGCTACGGCAGCGAGGAGATGGTGGTGCGGGCGATGCGCCTGGGGGCCAGCGACTATCTCGCCAAGAGCCCCGCCGGCTTCCTGCGTCTGGCGGTGGCCGTCCGCTCGGCTTTGGAGAAGGCGCGGTCGCAGTCGATGGCGGGAGCGGTGCCTCTCCAGTCGCTCGTGGACCAGGCGCAGGTGGCGGTCTTCAGTGTCACGCCCGAAGGCCGCCTGCTCAATGCCAGCCCGGGGTTCCTGCGCATCCTGGGTGCCGGAAGCTTCGAGGAGGCGGCCCGTCTCGACCTGACGCCGCTCGCCTTCGCCGTGACGGGGACCGGTGTACCGCCCTCCGGGGGGCCGGACGCGAAGACCGCGAAGGAGGTGAGGCTGCGGCGGGCGGACGGGAGCCCGATCTGGGTGGAGGTGGTGGGCGCGCTCGCCCGAGGGGCCGAGGGCGTCCGGGTGGACGGGCTGATCGAGGACATCACGGCCCGCAGGGCGGCCGAGGAGGAGGTGGAGCGGCGGTCGGCCCAGCTCCGCAATCTCAATGACGACCTCCAGCGGTTCACCTCGATCGCCGCCCACGAGCTCCAGGAGCCGGTCCGGATGATGGAGCGCCACGCGTTGCTCCTCAAGAGCGACTTCGCAGGCAAGCTCGGCACGGCCGGCGACGAGCTCGTGGACGCCGTGGCTGGCAGCGCCCGCCGGCTGCGGACGATGATCGACGACCTGCTCGCCTTCTCCCGCCTCGACGCCCGGGAGCTCCGCCGCGAGCGCGCCGGAGCGGACGAGATGCTCGACCGGGCCCTGGTCAACCTCGCGGCTGCCGTGGAGGAGAGCGGCGCCTCGATCACGCGCTCGCCCCTGCCGGTGATCGAGGCCGATCCCCCCCTGGTGACACAGGTGTTCCAGAATCTCCTCGCCAACGCTCTCAAGTTCCGCGGCGAGGAGCCCCCCCGGATCCAGGTCTCCGCCCGCCGGAACGGGCGCGAATGGGTCTTTTCCGTGCGCGACGACGGCCTGGGGCTCGATCCCGCGGAGGCGGAGACGATCTTTTCCATGTTCACGCGCCTGCATCCCGAGATCCCCGGCAGCGGGATCGGTCTCGCCCTCTGCCGCAGGATCGTGGAGCGCCACGGCGGGCGGATCTGGGCGGAGTCCGAGCCCGGACGCGGCGCGACATTCTCGTTCACGCTGCCTGCGGCGGAATGAGCGCGGCCGGAGGGGGCTCGGCGCGCTGCCTTTTGAGAAGAATCAAGGGAGGGGGCCTGATCCCAGGAAAAAAACCATCTTCGGGAATGATGTGCTATGATCCCCGCCGCTCGTACGTAGCGTTCGACTCCACAGAAACCTTGGTCTATTGCGCGCTGCCGGACGTCGCGCCGGTGGCGGAGCGCGGGAGCCGCCGTGATGAGATCCGGCGAATCGGTGAGGATTCTCATGGTCGAGGACAACCCGGGCGATGCCCGGTTGATCCGTCGCCTCCTCGATCGCACCGCCCTCCAGCCCTTCCAGATCACCGCCGTCGATCGCGTCTCGCAAGCTCTGGAGGTCCTCGGTCGCAACGGCGGGTTCGACGTCGTCCTTCTCGACCTGTCGCTGCCGGACAACCGCTCCGGCTCCCTGGACTCGCTGGCGCGGATCAACCGACAGGCGCCGGACCTGCCGATCCTGCTGCTCACCGGCCTCGACGACCAGGAGCTGGCCGTGCGGGCGGTCCGCGAGGGGGCCCAGGACTACCTGGTCAAGGGTGAGGTCGACAGCGGCCTCCTGGGGCGTGCGATCCGCTACGCCATCGAGCGCAAGCGGGCCGAGGTGGCGCTGCGGGAGAGCGAGGAACGCTATGCCCTCGCGGTCAACGGCGCCAAGGACGGGCTCTGGGACTGGGACCTGCGGAACGACCGGATCTATTTCTCACCGCGGTGGAAGGCGATGCTCGGCTACGACGAGATCGAGATCGGCAACGATCCCTCCGAGTGGTTCAGCCGGGTGCACCCGGACGACCTCCCGGCGGTCAAGTGCGCCCTGTCGGCCCATCTGGCCGGCCGCTCGCCCGACTTCGAAAGCGAGCATCGGATGCGCCACTGGGACGGGACCTGGCGGTGGGTCTTCACCCGCGGGCTCGCCGTGTGCAACGGCAGCAACGAGGCCTACCGGATGGCGGGCTCGCAGTCGGACATCACCGCCCGCAAGGCCGCCGAAGAGCGCCTCCTCCACGACGCCTTCCACGACCCGCTCACGGGGCTGCCGAACCGGGCGCTGTTCATGGACCGGCTGGGGATGGCCATCGCCCATGCCAAGCGGCGGCTGAGCTACACCTATGCCGTCCTGTTCATCGACCTCGATCGCTTCAAGAACATCAACGACAGCCTGGGCCACAGCGCCGGCGACGAGCTGCTGGTCGCGGTGGCGCGCCGCCTCGAGTCGTGCCTGCGCCCCGGCGACACCGTAGCCCGCCTGGGTGGGGACGAGTTCACGATCCTCCTCGACGAAGTGACCGACGTGGACCACGCCGTCCAGGTCGCGCAGCGGATGCACCGGGAAATGGAGCAGCCGTTCCACGTCCAGGGTCACGAGGTCTACGTCACGATGAGCCTGGGGATCACGGTGGGCGCGGCGGGCGATTACGACCGTCCGGAGGACGTGCTGCGGGACGCGGACACCGCCATGTACGGCGCCAAGACCTCGGGCAAGGCGCGGGACGCCGTCTTCGACCGCGACATGCACGACCGGGCCGTCGCCCTCCTCCAGCTCGAGACCGACCTGCGGCGCGCGGTCGAGCGCTCGGAGTTCGAGATCCACACCCAGCCGATCGTCTCTCTGGACAACGGCGAGATCCACGCCTTCGAGGCTCTGCTGCGTTGGCGCCACCCCAGGCGGGGTCTCCTCCCGCCCGACAGCTTCGTGCCGGTGGCCGAGGACACGGGGCTGATCGTCCCTATCGGCTGGTGGGTGCTGCGCGAGGCCTGCCAGCAACTCGCGGACTGGCGCGCGCTCCCCGGGGTCCGCAGGCCTCTGGCGGTCACCGTGAACCTCTCGGGCAAGCAGTTCATCCAGGCGGAGCTGGTTCCGCGGATCGAGGAGATCCTGCGCAGCACGGGCATCGAGCCCGAGTGCCTGCGGCTCGAGATCACCGAGAGCACGATCATGGGCAAGGCCGAGGAGGCCGTGTCCAAGCTCCAGGGGCTCCGCGAGCTGGGGGTCAAGCTCTACATCGACGACTTCGGCACCGGCTACTCGTCGCTGAGCTACCTCCACCGCTTGCCGGTCGACGCGTTGAAGATCGACCGTTCCTTCGTCAGCGAGATGTGCCACCGGGAGGACCGCCTGGAGATCGTGGGCACGATCGTCACCCTGGCCCGCACGCTGCGGATGGACGTGGCCGCCGAGGGGATCGAGACCGCCGAGCAGGTCACCCGGCTGCGCGCCCTCTCCTGCCACCTCGGCCAGGGCTACTTCTTCTCCGAGCCCCTGGGCCAGGCCGCCGCGGCCGGGTTGATCCAGGGCGGCGTGGGGTGGTGATCAGTCTTCCCGCGCCGCAGGGGGGTCGACGACCGTGAAGGAGAAGGTCGTGCCCACGCCATTCCGGCTTTCGAGCCAGATGCGGCCGCCCATCTGCTCGACGGCCTCGCGAACGATCGCGAGGCCGAGGCCGGTGCCGTCGGCGATCTCGGGGTGGGCCCGCACGAATTGCTCGAAGACCACGGGCTGCATCGCGTTGGGGATCCCCAGGCCGTTGTCCGAGACGGCGACGCGCCAGAATCCATCGCCGTCCCTTTGAACGCTGATCCGGACCCAGCAGTCCTCCTCGGCGGGATCGGAATACTTGATGGCGTTGCCCACCAGGTTGACGAGCGCCAGCTCGACCCGGGTGGCGTCGACCTGGACGTCGGGGATCGGCTCCCGGATCTCGATGCGCACACCCTTCTCACTGGCCATGCCGCGCAGCTCCTCCAGGGTGTCCTGAACGAGGGTGCGCAGCGAGAGCCGCCGGCCCTGCGCGGTCTCCTCGCTCCCCTGAGCCACGGCGAGGGCCTGGACGTCGTCCGCCACCCCCTTGATCCGCTGGAGGGTGAGCTGAAGCGTCCGCAGGGTCCTCTCCCGGTTGGCGGCATCGAGCTGGTCGTTGCCCAGGAGCTGGAGGGCGAGCTCGGCGGTATTCAACCGGTTGCGCAGCTCGTGGGCGAGGTTGCGGCCGAAGCTGCCGAGCAGGCGCGCCCGCTCGCGACGGTCGCGGAACCCCTCCTCCCGGAAGGTCGTCGCCGTGATGGTGGTGATGGCCATGAGGGCGCGATAGAGCCGTTCAGCCACTTCGATCGCGTAGTCGGCCGGCACCGTCCGTCCGAAGGTCCGGGCCTCCTCCCGCAGGGCCTGGTAAAGGATGTCCCCCAGGATCTCGAACTCGGCCAGAATCTCGTCGATGTCGTAGCCCTGCTCGCGGCGGAGCCGCGCCATCTTGGTGAACTCGTCCCGGACCGTCTCCTCCGCACCCAGATCGCCACCGGTGGAGAGGTAGACGGAGATGGCCTTGAGGACCTCCGGGATGTGGTTGAGCAAGGTCTCGGACGGGAACACCCTCCGGGGATGGACGTCCAGCCGCTCGAGAAGCCGGTCCAGCCACAGGCGGGTGAGCTCGGTGGACCGGCGGTCGAGCTCGACGCCGAGGTGTGTTTCGAGAGCGAGGACGTTTTTCTGCTTCATGGACACTCCGGCACCGGTGGACCCTCGCCACCGGTTGCGAACTTCTGAGAACCTCTCCAAGTTGGAGATCGAGGGGATTCTACCTCATGGGGTGTCATACCGCGACCGTCGGACGTGCTGCCGCAGGCCGTGGAAGATCCACGGCAGCGTCTCGGAGGTGCCGCGGTTGACTGCCCAGTGGGGGACCGCACCGCCCGGATCCGTGTAGAGACGGCAGGTGGCCCAGGTCCGGCCCGGGCCGTGGGGGAGGAGCGTCCAGGAGCCGTGGTGGCCGGCCACGTTTCCCGACCCGGGAACGTAGGTCCACTCGACCGTCCACGCCTTCCCTCGGGGCCCCCCCTCGATCCGGTGCCGGGCCCGGATCTCGTAGTGACGCCGGCCCAGCGGGGCGGGCAGCTCCAGGAGCTGGGCCGAGAGCACCGAGCCGTCCGGCTGCGGCCGGGCATCCGACGCTTCCAGGAACGGCATGAACTCCTCCCAGTGGCGGTAATCCGCGAGCGCCCGATAGACCCGCTCGGGCGGCGCCTCGATCACGCCGTGCCCGATCCCTTCCTTCGGTGCGCCCCGCGCGAACGGCACCATCTGCACCCAGACCTCCCCGGTGGGAGTCTCCCGGCGTGCCCCGGCCGGCGGGGCGGCAGAGGCTGAAGAAAGGACCATAAGGACGGCAAGGACGAAAAGGACGGCTCGCACGCGGGAGATTCTACGCGGCGGCGGAAGGAACGCCCCTTGCAGTCCTCCTCTCCGGCATGGCTCTTTGGATCGGCACCTCCGGCTGGCAGTACCGGCACTGGGACCGGTCGTTCTACCCCGCCGAGGTCCCCAAGGACGAGCAGCTCCGGTACTACGCGGCGCGCTACCGGGTGGTGGAGGTCAACGCCACCTTCTACAAGCTGCCGGAGGCCGGAGTCTTCCGGACCTGGTCCGCGCAGACGCCGGAGGATTTCGTCTTCGTCGTCAAGGCGAGCAAGTTCCTCACCCACTTCAAGAAGCTCAAGGACCCGGAGGAGCCGGTGGAGCGGCTGATGAGCCGCGCAGCCGAGCTGGGGCCGAAGCTCGGCCCCGTCCTGCTCCAGCTCCCGCCCAACATGCACCGGAACGAAGATCGGCTCGATGCGGCCCTCGCCCTGCTCGTCACCCGAGCGCAGGTCGCCGTCGAGTTCCGCCACGATTCGTGGTACGCCGAGAGCGTGCGGGAGATCCTCGCCCGCCATGGCGCCGCCCTCTGTCTGGCGGACCGGGGATCGCGGATGATCACCCCGGAGTGGCGCACGGCGCCCTGGGGCTACCTCCGCTTCCACGGCGGGAACGCCCACCCGCCGGGGTGCTACGACCCCGGCACCCTGGCCGGGCGGGCGGCCCTCGTGCGGGACCTCTGGGGGGAAAGAGCGGACGTCTGGGTCTTCTTCAACAACGACTGGTACCGCTGCGCTCTGCGGGACGCCGGTCTGTTCGCCCGGGAAGCCGAGGCGCTGGGGCTCGAGACCACGCGGGTGGTGCCGCCCGAAGAGGTCCCCGTGGGATAGAGGAAGGAGAGAGGGGATGGTGATCGAGTGGCAGAGGGTGTGGGTGCGGCCCGACCTCAGGGACCGGTTCCTGGAGAAGGACGAGGAGATCTGGACCGCGGGGCTCGCCGCGATGGACGGTTTTCTCGGCAAGGAGGTCTGGCAGGGAGGTGAGCCAGGGGAGATCGTCCTCGTGGTCCGCTGGCAGAGCGTTGAGCACTGGAAGGGGATTCCCAAGGCGCGGCTCGACGGCCTCGACGAGCGGTTCCGGCGCGAGCTCCCGGAGGGGCACGAGATCGTCGAGACCCGGAGCTACGAGGTGCTGAGGCGGTGACCTGGGGAAGGGTCCTCTGGCGGCTGTTCCTTCTCGGGCTCCTGCTCCTGGGGCTGGCCTGGTCCTATCCCTACCTCGAGAACGCCGTCCGCTTCGTCCGTCTGCTCCGGGAGCCGCCGCCCACGTCCCTCCCCATACCGGTGGAGGGCGTCCCGGCTTCGCGGCTCGTCGACACCTGGGGCGCGGCCCGGAGCGGCGGGCGGACCCACGAGGGGATCGACATCTTCGCCCCGCGGGGCAGGGCCGTCCTCTCCACCACCCGGGGGATCGTCATCAACAAGGGCTGGAACCGGCTCGGAGGGAGGATCGTGACCGTCCTAGGTCCAGGCAGGTGGTATCACTATTACGCCCACCTGGAGGACTGGGCCGAGCCGTCCCGGGGCGACTGGGTCGAGGCGGGGACGGTGCTCGGTTATGTCGGCAATTCGGGAAACGCCGAGGGGACATCCCCCCATCTGCACTACGGGATCTACGAGACGGGAGCCGCACGGAATCCGTATCCGTTGCTGGTCGAACGGTGATGCGGCTCACCCCTCCGCTGTCACCACCGCCTCCAGTCGCTCCCGCACCGTGCGCACCACCTCGGCCGCGGCGGGCTTCCAGATCCCCTGCTGGCGCCGCCTCTCGATGACCTCCGGGTTGTAGCGGATGGAGGTCACCAGCTTGCCTTCGAGGTTGAACACGTGGGCCCGGCCGCGGTCGCCCACCACGACGAGGGTCTCCCGCCGGGTATCGTAGAGGAGGTTCTCGGGCGTGGCCCGGGCGAAGTCCGCGAGCGCCATGCGGGTGGGGCGGTCCCCCTCGGAGTGGCGCTGCTGGCCGTGCTGGGTGCGGCGCTCCCGGCCCCGCCGATCCTTCTCCAGGCGCCGGGCGAGGCCGCCGATGACGCCCTCGATCCGCTGCTCGATCACCTCCCGAGGCATCCGGGGGGAGCGGGCGAGCTGGTCCTCGATCGTCGAGAGGGCACCCTGGGCCCAGCGCACCGCATCCCCCCAGGGAATCGCCCCGATCCGGTCGTAGAAATTCTCCAGGGGCTCGCCCCCGGGGCCGATCCCCACCACGTTCAGGCCGAACCGCCGGTGCTGGCGCCGGGGCTTCGAGGAGATCACCTGGAAAGAGACCGCGAAGGGCTGCCGAACCGCCGGGCCGTTCGCCGCCGGGGCCCGGAACCAGCCCGCCACGGCCTCGCCGTGAATGCGGTACCCGGTCTCGCTCTGCTGGAAGATCGGCAGGAGGCCGCCCACGAGGTCCCTCTCAGGGACCACGGCGGTCACGAGCTGGGGCGGGTCGCGATAGAGGAGGTCCACCCGCGGGTCCCGCCGTCCGAGGAGCCACTGGCCGAAGTCCGCGAACCGGGGGATGCCCGTCGTTCCCCAGCCGGCGAACACCTGCCGGCTGTCCGTGGGAGCCGCATGCTCGCACGCCGCCGTCTGGCATCGCAGGCAGAGCACCCGCCCGGGCTGGAAGACCGCGCTGTGGTGGAGGAGGTCCTGCACCGCCCCCTGGATCGCATCGGACGCCTCGTGGCTCGCCCGCGCGAGCATGCCGTCCTTGAGGACCGAGGGCAGGGTCAGTCGCAGATCGATCCGCTCTCCCCGCCCGGCCACCAGATGGCCCAGCGGATGGCGATCGATTCGTTCCCGGACTTCGTCGACGAGGAGCTGAAGGGCCTGTCGGAGTCGTTCATCGCGCGCAGAAGAGTCGGCCATTGCATCCCTCCCGGGGGGCGAGAGTGTAAACCGGGAGGGGGAGGGGGAGATTTCCGGGGGTGGGAGTCACCGCTTTGCCAGTCTGAGGAGCTCGATCCGCCCGAAGTGTCGCTGGTCTCCCGTTAGTGACCCGGTACGCTATATATAAGGAATGTCCCTCCCCATCCTCGGCCAGCCTCCCGAGCCCTCGCCCGCCCCCGATCCCTTGAAGATCCGCATCGGCGTCTCCGCCTGCCTGCTTGGGCAGGAGGTGCGGTACGACGGCGGGCACAAGCGGGACTCGTTTCTCACCGACACGTTGGGGAGGTTCGTGGATTTCGTGCCGGTCTGCCCGGAGGTGGAGATCGGGATGGGAACGCCCCGGCCGCCGATCCGGCTGGAACGAACGGTCGAGGGGGAGATCCGGCTCCTGATGCCCAGTACGGGGGAGGACTACACCGAGCGGATGCGCTCGTACGCCCGGCGGCGGGTTGGTGAGCTCGCTGCCCTGGAGCTCGACGGGTACATCCTCAAGAAGGACTCGCCGAGCTGCGGCATGGAAGGCGTCAAGGTGTACGGCTCCAACGCGATCCCCGCGAAGAACGGGCGGGGACTGTTTGCCGAGGAGCTCCTGCGGCGTCTGCCGGACCTGCCGGTGGAGGAGGAGGGGCGGCTCAACGATCCTCTCCTGCGGGAAAGCTTCATCACCCGAGTCTTCCTTCACCACCGCCGGCGGGCGGAGCGGGCCGGGTGGAGCCGCGCCGCCCTGAGGCGCCTTCACGAGCGGCACAAGCTCCTCCTGCACCCTCCGCTGGGGAAGGGAGGGCTCGGGAGCGAAGGGCCCGGGAGCTGAGGACCCGCCTTGCCAGCCTTGCTTGGATGCGAGATCATCGAATCCCGTTGAAAGGAGGTTCTCCCGTGAAGAAGTTCCAACGATCGGTTCTCAGTGTGCTCCTGCTCCTGGCGGCTGCCGCGCCGTCCTGGGCCGGCATTCACTACAAGGCGGTCACCACCAACCAGGACGCCAAGTCCAAAGAGATGAAGATGCAGGTGGAGGGGTGGGTCTCCGGCGACAACGCCAAGGTCGTCTTCCAGGACAGCAACAACCCCATGGCTCAGGAAGGGGCCTATCTCATCACCAAGGACGGCGGGCGGACGGTCTACCTGGTGGACCCCAAGGAGAAGACCTACATGAAGTGGGACATCGAAGCCATGCTGGGCATGGCGGGCGCGGTCATCGAGGGGATGGGGCCGCTGCTCAAGATGGAGTTCTCCGAGCCCAAGGTCGAGAAGCTCCTCGAAGAGGACGGCGGCACCGTGGCCGGCCTGCCCACCCGCCACACCCGCTACCGCACCAGCTACACCATGAAGGTCAAGGTCCTCGGCATGGGCAATGAGGCCAGCGTCGTCACCGAGCAGGACATCTGGGC
>DASQEB010000555.1:0-5134 GCA_035633875.1 Thermoanaerobaculia bacterium | reverse complement strand
CCGGGTTCCGCCAGGGGACGATCTCCTTGGCAGGCCCGAGGTGCCGCCGCCGTCGAGCGCCGCCTGGGGCGATCTCCCCGGGGAAGTCGAGGTTGAAGGCGCGGACCTGCCCTGGCCCGCGGGGGAGCGGCGCCGGCTCCGCATCCGCGTCCGCAACACCGGCTTCGCCCGCTGGCTCGCCGGGGAGCGGGGGCTGGGCGGGGTGGCGGTGGTGGTGAAGCTGTTTACGGACCCGGAGCTCACCCGGGACCTCCTGGCCGGCCGGCCGTGGCTCGCCCTGCCGCACGACCTCGCACCGGGAGGTGAGGTCATCCTGGAAATCGACGTGCGGCGCCCGCCGGGCTTCGCCCATCTCTGGATCGAGCCCCACCTCTTCGGCGGCCTCGGGCTTTCGAAGCTCGGCGGCCCCCGCTGGGAGAGACCGGTTTGACCCGGCCCCGGAGCGAGGTCGCGGGCTGGATCGTCCTGGGCCTTCTGCTTCTGGCGACCCTGGTTGCGGCCATCGCTTTCGACCGGGCGCGGCTCCCTCTCCTGGGCGACGAGGCCACCTATGCGATGCAGGCGGCGAGCCTCGCCTGGGACTTCGACCTCGTCTACACCAAAGGGGATTACGACCGCTTCGTCGCCCACTGGGGCGCGCCGCCGGTGGGGCTCATCCTGCAGAGCCGCGGCAGGGGCAGTGGAGGCCGGCTCGTTTACGGCAAGCCGCCGCTCTACGCCCTGATCACGGCCCCCTTTATCCGGATCGCCCCGGTGCGCGGCGCGGTGGTGGCGAACGCGCTCCTGCTCGCCGCCGCGGCCCTCCTCGCGGCCCGCGCCCAGCGGACGCGGGTGGGGGAGGCCGCCCCCCTCTGGGTGGCCGTCTTTCTCTTCGCCTCCGTGGCCTTCGCCTACGTCTTCTGGGGAGAGGCCGACCTCCTGCTCCTCGCGGCGGTGGCCTCCGGCTTCGCCCTGGTCTACGGCGGAGACCGCACCGGCGCGGCCCCGGCCTCGATCTACCAGGGGGAGGACACCGTCTCCCGCCGGCGGACGTTCGGCCGCTGGCTCGCGGCGGGGATGCTCCTGGCGATCGCCGTGGCCTACCGCCCCTTCTACCTGGTCCTCTTCGGGCCGCCCTTCCTCGCAGCCCTGGCTTTGCCGCGGGAGCGCCGGAAGAGCGGGCTCGCCGGGCTCGTCTTGGGAGCGGCCCTCCTCCTCGCGGCCTCGGGGGGGCTCCAGTTCGCCGCGGGCGGGGACTGGACGGGCTACGGCGGCCAGCGCCAGGGGATCTACGAGGGGAATGCGTACCCGGCTGTGGACTTTCCTGCGAGCGGATGGTCCGAGAGGGTGGAGACGCGGGGCAGCGCTTCCTGGCTCCGGGCCGAGGCCGTGCAGCCCGATTTCCACCCCAAGCTCCTCGGATGGAATACTCTTTACTTTCTCGTCGGCCAGAACGTCGGCGTGCTCCCGTACTTCCTGCCCCTGATGCTGGGCTTCCTCGCCGCCCGGGGGGATCGCGGCCGGTGGGCCATCCCCTTCGCGGTCCTGGTGGCGGTCGCCTGCTTCCTGCTGATCCGCCCGTTCAACTTCTACGGGGGCGGACCGTTGGGCAACCGCTACTTCCTGGCCCTCTACCCGGCCCTCTGGTTCCTCGCCGCCCGCCCGGCCCGTCCGGTCTGGGCCCTGCTCGTCGCCGCCCTCGCCGCACCCTTCCTCTGGCCCCTCTGGACGCGCCCGACCGCCTACCCCATCGGACCGGGCGGAACGTACCGGATGGTCTCTCCCGTGGCCCGGCAGATCCTCCCGCTGGAGACCACCCAGAATGCGCTTCCGGGCGGGCAGGTGGCCGTGGGGGGCGGCCTCTGGGTCAAGCTCCTGGATCACAACGTGTGGCCGGCGCGCGGCGGCCACGAGCTGCGCTTCGCGGGGGGCACCACCGCGAGACTGCTCGTGGGGAGCCCCCAGCCGCTGGACGCGCTCCACCTGGAGTTCGACGCCCGGGCGCCGACCCACCTGGAGGTTGAGGGCACCGAGTTGCGGCCGGTCCTCCTCCGGCCGGACGGCTCGATCGTCTTTGAAGTCCCCCTCGGAACCGCGCGGGCGGTCCATCCCGTCTGGTGGTCCCCCTACGATCATCACCACTACGTGCTGGACCTCCACCTGCCCGGCGCCCCGGCCGCGCCGGTGGGTGTCCGCATCCGGATCCCGCCCTCCTCCGACCGCCTCGGGATCTGATAGAAAAGACGCCGGGAGGTGACAATGGAGAATGTCCCGCAGAGCTGGATTCTCACTGTCCGGGAGCGCCTGGCCTCGCCCCCGCCGCGGCGGCTCGCGGCGAGCGACCTGCGGCCGGCCTCCGTGCTGGTGCCGCTCTACGTGGATGCGGGAGAGCTGTGGACCGTCCTCACCAAGCGCACCGACACCCTCCCCAGCCACCGCAGCCAGATCGCCTTTGTCGGCGGCGGGCGCGAGCTCAAGGAGGACCCCTGGGACGCGGCGCTCCGGGAAGCCCATGAGGAGATCGGGCTCGAGCCCAAGCTCGTCCTCCGCCTGGGAGAGCTGGACGAGGGCGAGACCCCCACCGGCTTCCGCGTCATCCCCTGCGTCGGGGCCATCCCCTTCCCCCACACGCTGCAGCCGAACGAAGACGAGATCGCGGACATCTTCAATTTCCCCCTCTCCGCCTTCACCAACCCGCAGATGGTGGAAGAGCGCTCCGTGCTCATCAACGGCGTGGAGCGGGACCTCCGGATCTATCACGTGGGCGGGAGGCAGATCTGGGGACTGACGGCGCGGATTCTCCAGAATCTGCTGGTGCGGCTGGGGTTGGAGTCGGGGGAGGAGAATTGAGATTGGCTCGTCCCGAGCGGCCGGTCATGGCCTGAGAGATCGCGAGCCTTCCCGCCGTTTGGGCGAGCCTTCCCTTCGCGCAGGCGGCCGTTCACATCGCTCGGGCGATCATCCCCCTCGCGTGGGCAGGCATTCCGGCCGACACGCCGAGCGCTCCCCTCGCTCCGCCGGTCATTCTTAGTCCCTAAGGATTAAATAGGATTCAGCCCAGAGCTCCTGCTCGGTTTGTTCAACCTGCTCGACTATACTTAGGCAGCAAGGCTACCGAGGCGCCCGTCCGGGACCAGGGGTGGAGGGAGACGGCGAGAGTGTCTCGACCCGCCTCTTGATCAAGGAGTCAGACATGTCTGGAAGCGCTTTTCGCGGCCGTGGTTGGATGTTGGTCGCCGGCCTCTGGGTGGCCGGTCTTCTGATCGGAGCTCCCCGGCACGCCTGGGCCCAGGGCTGAGTGGCCGCGCGCATGGACACGCCCGTGCTCGGCGTGCAAGCGTACGACGGTCCGAACCGCTGGCAGGTCTCGATGAGCTGGCGGTACCAGCAATCCGATCGACACTTCCGCGGTTCCCATGAGGAGGCGAACCGCCAGGCGGAGGGCAGCGAGGTCATCAACACGATCAACCTCGCGGAGATCGGAATCCGCTACAACCCCAACGAGCTATGGAGCCTCTCGCTCGGCGTGCCGTACTTCACGGCCGAGAGGTCGAGCCCGATCCGCGACGCGAGCCGCGTCGTGGTCGATCGCAGCATCACCGAGGCCAACGGTCTGGGCGACATCACGTTGACGGCGCGGCGCCTCCTCTGGAAGCCCTCGCAGCGTCCGGACAGCAACATCTCCCTGGGGTTCGGCCTCAAGTTCCCCACCGGCGAGTACGATGTGTTCGATGACCGGGAGAGGCTGGTCGACGGCGAGAGGGTCGTCACCCACGAGAGTGTCGACCAGTCGATCCAGCCGGGTGACGGTGGATTCGGCGCCATCCTCGACGTCCAGGCGTTCCACAGGATCGCCCAGAGCGGCGGCAACCTCTATTTCTCGGCCAGCTACCTGGTCAATCCCGAGGGCACCAACGGCGTGCCCACCTTCCGCGGGGCCGTGGGCGAGGAGGTGATGTCGATCGCCGACCAGTATCTGGCCCGCGCAGGGGTCACCTACTCGGCCGCGAGTTGGAAGGGATTCGGGGTGGGCCTGGGCGGACGCCTCGAGGGGGTGCCGGTTGAGGACCTGATCGGCGACAGCGACGGCTTCCGGCGTCCCGGGTACGCCTTCTCGATCGAGCCGGCTCTGAGCTACTCGCGGGGGCCGCACGCCATTTCCGTGGCGGTGCCGGTGGCCCTCTACCGCAACCGGACGCGGAGCGTCCCCGACCGTATGGTTCCCGGGCGGCACGGCGATGCGGCTTTCGCCGACTACGTGGTGATGCTCGGCTACTGGCGGAAGTACTGAGGATCGGAGGCTCGGGAGAGCCCCCGCCCGGGCTTCCCCCCTGCCCCACCTGGGAGCACGCGTAGAGACGCCCCAGTCGATGAACGACGCCCTGTCGGGGACCACGGGGACGACGGGGCGTCTCTCGAAGGGCAGACCGTCTCTGTTGGCAACTCACCCTGAAGCTCACCGCCGGTGAGAAAGGATCTGACGCGAGACCGGTCCGGGGCTGCCCCAGGCTGCTCCACGCGGGTTGCCAGATCGGCGGCATGCCCTCCGAAGAGACGCCCCGCCGTCGGTGGACTCCGAGAGGATCTCGAGAACCGACTGGGGCGTCTCTACGCGGGCTCCCCAAGGATGGGGTGCAGCAGCGGGAGGGGGAGGGCGTCCTCCACCCCCGTCTCGCTTTACCCCACCCCGCACACCCTTCTTCTCAGAGGCTCGTCAGCAGGCGCTGGAACTTGTCACCTGTTCGTTGCATAATCCGGCTCAGAGACTTCTTTCGACAACACGCCTCACCGCGCGATCAGCGGGGGGCTTCGAGTCCTTGAAAGGGGGAACGAAGATGGGCAGAGGCAGCTTGTTGCATGTCGCAGTCGCTGCTGCCGCTGCGCTGCTGTTGGCGTTGTCCGTTCCGGCCGCCGCGCAGTTGCAGACGGGAGACCTCTACGGAGTCGTGCTGGACGAGCAGGGGAGCCCGCTTCCCGGAGTGACCGTGACGGTCACCGGGGTGGGAGCGCCGCAGATCCAGGTGACTGGGGAGGACGGCCGGTTCCGGTTCCTGAACCTGTACCCCGGCACGTATGCGTTGAGGGCGGAGCTGCAAGGGTTCTCCACGGTGGAGTATCCGGACATCGCCATCAACGTGGGCTCCAACGCGAACCT
>DASQEB010000554.1:0-14287 GCA_035633875.1 Thermoanaerobaculia bacterium | reverse complement strand
TCCCCAAGAGATTGCTCAATCCCTCCGGGACGTCTCCTCCCCCGAAATTCAAATCGTGGACACCCCTGAGTCGCCCGAAACTACAGTCAATACTGGCCTTACGGTCGGTAGACAGCAAATAGACCGGACACTAGTGATCGTCGATCATCAGAACATCGACCGCTCGGTAGCGTTCCCGGAACGCCGGCATGCGGTCGAAGCGGATAGAGTTGATGAGTTCGTTGACAAACTGTTCGGCGGCGAGGTAGAGCACTCGCAGATGAGGGTATCGACCTTGGATAGAATGGCCGATCGCATGCAGAAGGTGGGTCTTGCCCAGCCCGACTCCGCCATAGATGAAAAGCGGGTTATAACTTGTTGACGGGGCTCCCGCGACCGCGCTGGCCGCGGCATGGGCGAATTCATTTGAGCGACCAAGGACGAAGGTGTCGAACCTGAACTTTGGATTGAATAGGCCGAGATCGAGCAGGCTGATTTCGTCAAATGATGGGGTTGAGTCAGAGAAAGACTCGGTTTCCCCGAGAGAGAACAGGATGTCAACGGGGGGCCCCGTGAGTTGGCTGACAGCACGGTCCACGGTGGGCCGGTAGCTCTCCTCCAAGACGTGAAGGAAGCGCGTATTGGGAGCGATGAGAACGAGCCGATTTCCTTCTAGATACCGAACCTTGAGAGAGCCAAACCAAGTCGCAAATTCTTCTGGATCGAGTTCTTTCTGCAGTTGCTTTTGCAGAGCAGCCCACAGATTGACCGCCTTGGCGTCCGAGGCTGCGGACGGTGGCGAAACGGCTACTGGTTGAGCCCTCGGGACGGTCCCAGGGACGGCCGGAATCACCGTCACAGGTTGCGGCGCCTGTGCCAGAAGGTTCTCGATGAGATCAGCGAGCCTCTCGAAGATCTCCTCTTGGTCTCCCTTCGAAAGCTTGATCAGCGGCTGCGCGGAATTGACCGGCTGGAACTGCCGCAGGCCCTCGTGGCGGAGGAAGCCACAAGGACCCACGATCAGCGGGAGGATCGAGGTCCCCTCCTTTTCCGCGGCATCGAGCAACGGCGGCAACTCGTTGTTGCAGATGAACTCAGAGCTCAGGAAGTCGGCGCTGACCAAGAGAACCGCCACGCGAGTGGACGCAAGTGCCGCCTCGATCTCGTTGTGCCACCGGCCACCTGGGCTGATCCGCGCATCGCTCCAGACACCGATCTTATATCTCTTCTCCAGAGGCCGAAGGTGGATGCAGAGGCGGTCCAGCCAGCTCTTATCCTCATGGCTGTAGCTGATAAAGACGTCCTTGCGCTGAGGCACGTGTGTATTTTAGTGCCGCACGCTGCCAAGGGTCAAATTCCCCCGATCACTCAGGGTATGGGTGAGGGGCCGGCTGGAACCCGGCCCCCAGGAAAGCCTCTCCTTCAGGGGTGGATACGACTCTCCCCGCGGGGGGATGAGAGGATTCGGGAGAGGTCGGGGTGAGGGCTCCGCTATCTCTGCCGCTCGAGTTGCTTTTCCAGCTCCGCGATCCGCTTTTCGAGCTCCTTCAGCCGTTTCTCGAGCTCGGCCTCGCGGGGAGAGCCCAGGCGGTGCGTCCACACCCGCGGACCCTCGCCCTCCTTCAACTCCTTCCAGGCGCCCGGCGGCAGGACCTCGACCCCCTCCGGCAGTCCCTTCAGGAGCTTGTCGCGGTCCAGGCGGAACATGAGGCGGTCGCCGTTCCCGTCCTTGAAGAAGAACGGCGCCATGTCGAGCTCCGTCCGCTCCCGCTTCTCGACCGTGGCGGTCAGGGTCTGCACCTTGCCGTTGCGCCAGATCTCCAGGGGCACCTGCTGGCCGTCCTCCTGGCTGCGGACGTTCCAGTGCGCGTCCCAGCTCGACTTGATCTCCTTGCCGTCCACCGAGGTGAGGATGTCCCCCACCCTGACGCCGGCCTTCTCGGCGGGGCTTCCGGGCTCGACCTTGGCCACCATGACCCCAGCGTCGTCCGGCACCCCGAAGTGGGCCCGCAGCTCGGGCGTGAGATCGGTCAGCCCGATCCCGAGATAGCCGCGGCGCATCATCAGGCCGTCCAGGTGGATGACCCGATCCTTGCCGTCCTTGTCGACGACGGAGATCCGCCGCGCTTCTCTTCGTGCCTCGGCGGGCCGTGTCTCCACCCGCCGCGTCTCGACCCGCCGTTGCCTGTCTCTCTCCCTCTGGGGATCGGCCTGGGCGCCGGCGGCCAGGGCCAGCCCGGCGGCCAGACCGAGAGAGAGAGCACGGTGATTGAACGTCTTCATCGAAAGTCCTCCCTGCGGAAAACGTCGGTTTTTAGAATGTCTGATCGGTGTAGGCGGCCGGCCGGACCTCTCCCTGGGCCTCCGGAACCCGTCTCAGGTCGAGGACGAAGTCGACGTTCTCGTCTCCCCCGAGATAGATGACCGGCGGCTGGGCGAGCCCCTCCAGCTCAGCCTCGAGACGGCTGTGCTCGGCGCGGATCTCTTCGAGGATCTGCCGGGCCTCGGCCGCCTGGATCGCCTTCCGGTCGGCCGCCCGATCCATCAGGATGCCGGCCGGGATCGCTACCGCCGCGAGGGCCGCTGCGGCGAGGACGGCGACGGGGCGCCAGAGGAGGGCCGGCCGGCCGGCCTCCCCGGCGTCCAGCCGCTCGAGAACGCGAACGGTGAAGCCGCTCCGGGCCCGCTCGCGGGGTAGCTCGCGCAAGAGATCCCCTATCCGGTGGTCTTCCATGCTGTGCCTCCCTTCCAGTAGGGCTCGAGCTTGGCCTTGAGGTGCTGGCGTCCGCGGTGGATCCGCGACTTGACGGTCCCCTCCCGGCACCCCAGCTCCTGGGCGATGTCCACGTAGGACCACCCCTCGATCTCGTGGAGGACGAGCGGCACCCGGTAGCGCAGCGGCAGCGACGCCACCGCCGTGGCCACCTGCCGGTGCAGCTCCTGGCGGAGCAGGCCTGGAGTGGCCGCCTCGGGCTGAGGTTCGCCGTTCCGGGGCAGGAACGGCATCAGGAGGCGCAACCGCTTCTCCCGCCGTCCCTCCGACCGGACCAGGTTGGTCGCGATCCGGTAGAGGTAGGCTCGCAGATATCCCTGCTCGGCGTAGTCCCGGGCGGACCGGAAGAGGCGCAGGAACGTCTCCTGCCCGAGGTCCTCGGCCCGGTCCCGGTCTCCCGTCAGGCGCGTGAGGTAGCTCACCACCGCGTCCTTGTGGCGGTCGACCAGGTCCGCAAAGGCCTCCCGGTCCCCCTCCCGGACCCGCGCCATCAGCTCCGCGTCGCTCGTCTGCTCCAGCACCATCGGTTCGCTCATGGCTCCGCGTCGTCTCTCCAGACCTTCATAACGCGGGAGGTGGGGAAAGGTTCCCGGGAGGAGGGGAGCCGCTCCCCCTGGAGCCGCTGCCGGATCCCTCCGGAGCCGAGCGGCTTCTCTCGCGGTTTCTGCCGCAATCGTCCCGAGGGGAGCGGTTCCCCCCGAAGCTGCTGTCGCAACCTCCGCGAGGGGAGCCTCTCCCTCCGGGAGAGGAGGCTCCGCCCCAGAGACGGGGGCGGCCGCCCTCGGACGGGGAGCGGCTGTCGACCCGAGGAGAGCCGACGCCCACGGGAGGGGAACCGTTCCCCGCGGGAGGGCGGAGGCTCGCCTCTGGGAGATTGCGACGGAAACTCCGCAGGCTGCGACAGAAACCCCGAGGGGAAACGCTCACTTCCCGAGGATTGCGACAGCCCCGGACAGGATTGCGACGAAAACCGGGAGGGCTGCGACAGGAGCTTCGGGAGGATTCGCGTTCCGACCGGGAACGGCCATTCCCCCCGCGTGGGGCTCAGACCATCGGCTTCAGCGCCTCGGCCACGATGGACTCGTTGATGACGAGCCGCTGGGGGCCGCCGTTGCCGTTTGCGGACTGGACCTCGGGCCGGGAGAAGGGGTCGAACTCGAAGGGCTTGATGATGCGGCCGTAGATGGACTTCAAGGCCCGGGCGCCGATCCGGCTGCTCTTGGAAGCCTCCTCGGCGATCTTCTGGACCGCCTCGTCGGTGACCTGGAGATCGATGCCGTACTTCTGGAAGAAGTTCTGGGAGGACTGGAGCACCCCGTCCTTCGGCTCCTTGAAGATGCGGGCAAGCGTGCCGGCCGTCAGGTCCTCCAGGATCACGGCATTGTCGAACCGCGAGAGGAACTGCGGCTGCATGCCGTACTCGAAGAGGTCCTCCTGCCGGAAGTGATGGCGCAGGGTGAAGTACTCGCGGATCTGGATCTTGCCGTTGACGTAGGTGGTGACGGTGGGGAGCTTGACTCCGCTCTTGGGCGAAGTCACCCGCTGGAAGATCTGATCGTAGAGGGTCTCGAACGCCCCGGCGCAGAGGAAGAGCATCTTGCCCGTGTCGATCCAGGTGCTCGTGGACTCGATCTGCCCGTCCTTCCCGGGGGCGGTGATCCGGTAGGGAACCCGCTCGCCCTCGATCAGGGTGAGCACGGCCTGCTGGATGTTGATGCCGGTCACGTAGGGCTTGCCGCCGATCAATCCCGAGACCTTGTCGATCTCGTCCAGGCAGACGGTGGCCCGTTCCATGGCACGGCCGATCTCCTCGGCGGTCGCCTGGGGCCCGAGCACCTGCCGGGTGCGCTCCTCCAGCCGGTGGAAAAGGCGGCTCGTGTCCACGGCCCCGTCCTCGGTCGCCAGGGTGTTGGCGTTCATGATGAGGACGACCCGGTACTCGGAGAACTCCTCGTGGTCGTGGTAGAGCCCCTCGATCGCCCGCATGATCGTGGTCTTGCCCGTGCCCGAGTTGCCGATCAGCAGGAGGTTGCCGTACTTCTCCCCCTGGAGGTGCTTGAAGATGGCCACGGAGACGTAGCGCAGCGACTCCTCCTGGCCGATGACGTTCTGGGACAGGACGTTGAAGATCTCGACGGGCTTCATGGGCGTTTCCTCTCTTCTCTGTCTACTGTACGACTGATACGGGCGGGAGCGGGCGGGCGTCTCCCCTCCGGGGCAAAGTATCCTAAGCGGATCGGAGGGCCGGGCATTCCCGGATCTCCAAAGGGGTGCCGCGGGTCGCTCCGGTGCGCTACCAATTGTCACTGAGTTCGTAGGCCGGCGGGACGCCGGCGCTCCCAGTCGGCCTTCGACGGGTCACTTCTGCTGGGACAGACCACTAGGGATCCCGCGGCGATTCATCCTCCTGCCCGTCGGAGTAGAGGCCGACGGGCTTGGTGACGCGGCCGTCCTCTTCCACGAAGCGGAGCCGGAAGTCCCCAGGCCGTCCAGGAGGAATGTGTTTGCATTCAGCGGCAGGAGCTTGAACCTGGAGCGGCCCTCACGCTGGTAGTAGAGCTGGCCCTCTTCGAGGGTGATGTGGCGCGGGCCGTATTTGCCGCGAAACGGCTCAGGGTCTCCGCGGGGAGGGAGACCGGTTTGCGCAGCGCCTCGGGCTCGTCCGCGCCGCTCCGCTGGAGACCCCAGCCCAGTCCCCACGCCACCTCGCCCCGTCCCGGCGGGGATTTCGGATCGAAGAGCCTGCCGGGAATGCGGACCTGGGGACGTAGCATCGCGTCCACCGTCTCTCTCGGGAGGACCCGGCCATCGAGGAGGACGAGGAGGAAGCGGATGGCACGGGTTGCGATCCGGGGGCTTCATGGAGGAGGATGGGGGTCGGTTTTTCACCAGTCCAAGGAATCGCATCATGAGCAGCACCGCCCGCGTCGTCACCCTCCTTCTCTCCCTGACAACCCTTGCTGCCTGCACCTCCGGGAGGACGCCGGTTGCCGCCGGCCCTCCGCTCGTGGCCACCACGGAGGTCCTGACCGCTTCGGCAGAGGACGGGGACCTCTCCCCCACCCCCTCGCCCAAGGCGACGCCGGCGGCCGTGGACCCCGTCCTGCAGATCGGGCCGCAGGTGCGGGTGGACAAGGGAGGAGGCAGCTTCTCGATCGAGACCGCCGCCCTGACCACGGAGGCCGACCCTTCCGAGGTGTTCGCCGCCTGGTACGACACCCGCCAGATCCCGGGCACCCCCGCGACCCTCACGCGGCTCGCCCTGGCGACGAGCAGGGACGGCGGCCGGACCTGGGCGGAGTCCCTCGTGGATGTGCCGGAAGAGCTACGGTCCAACATCGCGGCCGACCCGATGTTCGCCCACGATCCCCGCACCGGCACGACCTGGGCGGGAGGGGTGAGCCTGGGCACCAATCCCAACGTCTTCGTCCTGCGCAAGGAGCGGGGAGCGGCGGGGTTCGGGCCGGCGATCGAGGTCTGGAAGGACCGGGAGATCGACAAGCCGTGGATGGCTGCGGGAGTCGACCCCGCCGATCCCGCGAAGACCCGCCTCTACGTCGTCCACAACCTGGGCCTCCAGGTCTCGACCGATCTCGGGAATACGTGGTCGGCGCCCGCGTCGCTCGGGCGTTATCCCTCTTTCCATCCCAGGACGGGTCCCAACGGGGAGCTCTACATCGCCTACTGGGACCTCGCCGACGGAGTGATGATCCGCCGCAGCTTCGACGGCGGCCGGACGCTCGGCGAGCCGATCCGCGCCGCCACCCGCCAGGACGTCTGGCCCACCCAGCAGATCGGCGGACGCTTCCCGGGCAGATTCCGGGTCCCGCCGTTCGCCTATCTGGCGGTGGACCCCCGCGACGGCACGCTGTACGTGGTCTACTTCGACACCACCGCGGTGGAGGACGGCCGCTTCGACGTGGACCTGTATCTCACCCGGTCGACCGACCGCGGGACCACCTGGAGCACACCGCAGGTGATCAACGGCGACGGCGATCCTCCCGGGGACCAGTTCTTCCCCTGGATCGAGGTAGACCGCAAGGGGCGGCTCCATCTCGTCTTCTACGACACCCGGAACACGGACCAGGAGGATGGCGCGCCGGAGGCCTGGATCGACGCCTACTACGCTGTCAGCTCGGACCGCGGCGCCACCTGGAGCGAGCACCGCCTCACCCGCAGACCGTTTACGAGCGCCGCCCCCCATCCGAGCTGGCTCGCGTCCCAGTTCCTCGGGGACTACAACGGCCTCTCCGCGGCGGGCGACCGGGCCTATCCCGTCTACGTCTCCACCCAGAACGGCGACGCGGACGTCTTCAGCCACGCCATCACCCTCGGCAACGCGTCGGCTACCTGCGTCCCCGACGGCGAGACGCTCTGCCTGAACGACGGGCGGTTCCGGGTGCGGGTCGCCTGGGAGACGCGGGACGGGCAGTCGGGGACGGGCCGCGGCGTCCCGCTCACGGCCGACTCCGGCTACTTCTGGTTCTTCGCGGCGGACAACGTCGAGCTCGTGGTCAAGGTCCTGGACGCCTGCGCCGGCTTCCAGCGCTACTGGGTGTTCTCGACCGGTCTGACCGACGTGGGCGTGCGCCTCACCGTGGAGGACGTGCGAACCGGCGAGGTCCGGGAGTACACCAACCGGAGTGGCACCCCCTACGCCCCGAAGTTCGACACGGACGCCTTCCGGACCTGCGGGGTGACGTAGGGGCCGCGATTTGACTCCCGCCCCCCCGCCGGGTAACCTCCCCCCGCCCTGGGTGGGCACCCGGAGGGATATCCCCGTGCAACTCGGAATCCTCGGTCTCCCGAAATCGGGAAAGACGACGCTGTTCAATACGCTGACCGCCTCGCACCAGGCGACGGACAAGTACTCCACCTCCAGCCAGACGAACATGGGGGTGGCCACCGTCCGGGACGTGCGCCTGGAGGCGCTGCGGGACCTCTTCAACCCCAGGCGCTACGTGCCGGCCACGGTGCAGTACGTGGACATCCCCGGGTTGAAGCGGGGTGAGAGCGCCGAGAGCCTGGACCTCGCCAAGCTCAAGACCGTGGACGCCCTGGTCCACGTGGTGCGGGCGTTCGACGATCCGGAGATCCTCCACTCCGAAGGGAGCGTGGACCCGGCCCGGGACGTAGGGAACGTGGACCTGGAGCTGATCCTGGCGGATCTGGACATCGTCCAGCGGCGCATCGAACGGCTCGACAAGGCGGTGAAGCGCGGCCTCACCCCCGAGGAGCAGAAGGAGAAGGCCCTCCTTGCGGACGTGATCCTCCCCGCCCTGGAATCCGAAAAGCCCCTGCGGGAAGTCGAGCTCGAGCCCGATGACGAGCGGCGCCTGCGGGGCTTTCAGCTCCTCTCGGCCAAGCCCATGCTCCTGGTCGTCAACGCCGACGAGTCCCGGGCTGCCGAGCCCCCCGAAACGTTCGGCCTCGAGATGCGGCCGGCCGTGCGCGCCGTCACCGTGAGCGCGCCCATCGAGGCGGAGATCAGCGCGCTGTCGCCCGAAGAGCAGAAGGACTTCCTCGCCGACCTCGGCCTCTCCGCGCCGAGCCTCGACCGGGTCACCCGGGCGAGCTACGACCTGCTGGGGGTGATCTCCTTCTTCACCGTGGGGGAGGACGAAGTGCGGGCCTGGACGATCCGGCGAGGCACGAAGGCCCGGGAAGCCGCCGGCGCCATCCACTCCGACATCGAGCGCGGGTTCATCCGCGCCGAGGTGGTCCACTGCGACGACCTGATCCGCCTGAAGACCATGGCCGCCTGCCGCGACGCCGGCGTGCTCCGCCTGGAAGGCAAGGAGTACGTCATGAAGGACGGGGACGTGGCCCACTTCCGGTTCAACGTGTAGGCCCTCACCCCGGCCCTCGCCCGGAGGGAGAGGGTGCAAAACCAGTTTGTCGGGTTCCTCGTTGAATCAACGAAAGCCCATTCTTACCGGCTTTTCTCCCTCTCCCTTTGGGAGAGGGTCGGGGTGAGGGCTCCCGGGCGGGGGCTCGGCCGCGGTCTGTTACCCCCGCCCCTCCCGCGCGCGCTCCGGCATCACCCGGATGTTCAGCCGCCCTGTGCTCTGGATGCCGGGGCGGTAGTACACCCCGCCGGGCGGAGGGGTGACGACCTCGCCGGGCTGGACGCCTTCGTCGGGCACGAAGACCTCGGGATCTTCCTGGATCGTCTGCGGCTCAGGGCGGGTCCAGGTGCGCAGGCCCGGCTGCCCCGGGGTTCCGCGCCCGGGCTGGTAGCGGCCCTGCGGCGCCGCCTGGCCCGTGGCCGCGGAGGGATCGAGGTTCCCGGGACGCAAAACCCGGGGCTGCTGTCCGGCGGCACCGGGCGCTTGCGTCCGGGGATCGGCCGTCGCCTGCTCGGCGGCCTGGGTCGCCTCGTCCACCGGCCGCTGGGGGGGCGGCACGAGGAGGTTCGCGATCCTCCCGGGCTCGTCATAGACCTGGGGCACGACCGGCTGGGAGTAGTCGGCCCGGTAGGCCTTCAGCATCGCCTGCGTCACCAGCTTGTTTTCCACGATGTGCGGGTTGACCTCGGGGAACGCGAGCTGGGGATCCAGGGAGAAGGCCATGGCGTAGGCTTCGACGGCATCGGAGCTCTGCCCCCATCTCTCCAGGATGGCGCCGATCTGATAATGGGCCCAGGCGTGCCGGGGCTCCAGCTTCACCACCCGGCGGTGGTATTTGTAGGCCTCGCGCAGCTCGCCCCGCTCCTGGAGCAGCACGCCGAGATTGAAGAGGGCGGACACCTTGTTCGGATCGAGCTCCACCGCCTTGCGGTAGGCCTCCTCGGCCTCGGCGGGCTGGGGAATGAGGAGGAGGAGGTTGCCGAGGTCGTTGTACACCGCGGCATCGTTCGGCCGCTCTGTGACCAGGCGCCGCTGCTCCTCGATCGTCCGGGCGAGGTTGGGGGGCACCGCTGCGATGGCAGCAATCGCGGCCAGGCCGATGAGAGCGGCCGCGAGGATCCATGGGGTCGGTCTACGCACGATGATCTCCTTCGACGTCTAGTCGCCCTGGGATCCCTGGACGGGCCGGGCCTTGAGCTTCGTTTTGCCGTCTTCGACCGCCAGCCGGAACTGCACCTCGGAGCACCCGGTCTTCGCGCGGATGGCGGCCGCTTGTTTTACGAGGTAGGTCTGAAAACTGTCCAGGTCGAACTTGGGCGAGTCGCCCGGGCCGGAGGCCAGGCCGTGGTAGAGCGCCTCGGCCGCCTCGGGATCGATGCGGTCGCCGACCAGGATCCCCTTCTCGGGATCGTACCGCCGGGACGAGGGTGGCGCCGGGAGGGCCGCCTGGGGGTGGCGCCCCTCCTCCCGGTCGCGCAGGCGGCGGTTGAAGAGCTCGTTGTAACTGTTGAAGCGTGCCTCGACGTCCCCGAGACGGAAGTTGTCCACCGCAGTGGAGAGATTGGCATTGCGGAGCTGACGGAGCTGCGCCTGGATGCGGTTGCGCAGCTCCTCGGGCGGGAACGGCAGCGCACCGTTGAAGAACCGCTCGAAATCGACCCGGAGCTGCTGGATGTCCCGCCCCAGCCGGTCGATGGCCTCGGAGATCCCGGGCGCCGGGCCCCGGCCGGGAGGCACGGGCGTGTTGCCCGTCCCGGGGCCGGGACGCTTCGCTGGATTGGGAGACAGGCTTCGCTTGGGGTCCACGGATCTCCTACAATGCTCAAGGCCCGATGATGGAAAGCTCAGACTCCTCCGATGCCCGTCGAGGGCTCCCTCCGCTCGACCGGCTCCTCAGCGACCCGGCGGTGGCGAAACTCATCCCATTATACGGACGGGATCAGGTCCGGGTCCAAGCGCGCCGCGTCGTGGACGACCTGCGCAGCCGTCTCGCTGCCGATCCCCCGCCCTCTCGGGACGAGATCGACAGCGCCGTCGCGGCCCTGCCCACCCGCGTCGCCGAGGAGCTGGAAGACGCTTTCGGCGCGCCCCTGCGCCGCGTGCTCAACGCCACCGGGGTCTTCCTCCACACCAACCTCGGCCGCGCGCCCCTGCCGCGGCCCGTGGCGACGGCCCTGCCCCGGCTGCTCGACGCCTACTGCGACCTGGAATTCGACCTCGGGACCGGCCGGCGCGGCCAGCGCAATCGCCGTGTCGAGCGCCTGCTCACCGCCGCGACCGGCGCCGAGGCGGCCGTGGTGGTCAACAACAACGCCGCCGCCCTGCTCCTCGCCCTCACCGCCCTGGCGAGGGGCCGGGAGGTGGTGGTCTCCCGCGGCGAGCTGGTCGAGATCGGCGGCTCGTTCCGCATCCCCGAGATCATGGCCGTCTCCGGCGCCCGGCTCGTCGAGGTCGGCGCCACCAACCGCACGCGGCCTTCCGACTATGAAGGTGCTCTCGGCCCGCACACCGCGCTCCTCCTCAAGGTCTTCCCGAGCAACTTCCGGATGACCGGCTTCGTGGCCTCCGTCGAGCCGCGCGAGCTCGCCGAGCTGGGCCGGCGGACGGGCGTGCCCGTCCTGGTGGACGAAGGGAGCGGCATGCTCCGCCCCCACGACCAGCCGCAGCTCGCGGACCACCCCAGCCTCGCGGAGCTGATCGCGGACGGCTGCGATCTCGCCTGCGGCAGCGGCGACAAGCTCCTCGGCGGCCCCCAGGCCGGGCTCCTCGTGGGCCGGGCGGACCTGCTGGAGCGCTGCCGGCGCCACCCCCTCTACCGGGCCCTCCGCCCCGACCGCATGGCCCTCGCCGCCCTCGAAGGCGTCCTCCGCCTCCACCTGGCCGGCTCCCCGCTTCCCCTCCACCGCCTGTGGCCCGACCCGGAGCTCCACCGCGCCCGCCTGGAGCGCGCCGCGGCCGAGATCGGAGCCGAGATCGTCGCCGCCGAAGCCTTCGTCGGCGGCGGCTCGGCCCCGGAATCGCCGATTTCCGGCGAGGCCCTGGCCCTGGCCGGAGACGACGACCTCCTCGCCCGGCTGCGCCGCGGCGATCCACCGGTCGTGGGCTACATCCGGCAGGGGCGGCTCGTCCTCGACCTGCGGACCGTGGACCCGGAGGACGATGCCGCGCTGATCGGGGCGGTCAAGCAGGCCCTGCAGGAATCCGGGTCCTAGGAGCCCCCATGCCTACCGGACGCATCCTGATCGTCGAGGACCGGGACTCCCTGCGGCGCATGCTCGAGGCCGCCCTCGGCCAGGAGGGCTACGAGGTCGAAACCGCCGGGGATGGCCTCTCGGGCATCCGCCTCCTCGGCGAGCGGCCGTTCGACTTCGTGCTGACCGACTTGAAGCTCCCCGACGTCTCCGGCCTTCAGGTGCTCGCGGCGAGCCGGGAGGCCCAGCCGCGCGTGCCCGTGGTCGTGCTCACCGGCTACGGCACCGTGGGCTCGGCCGTCGAAGCCATGAAGCTCGGCGCCTACGACTTCCTGGAAAAGCCCCTGGAGATCGACGACCTCTCGCGCATGATCGAGCGGGCCATCGGCGAGCGGGACGACTCCGCCGTCTTCCACGTGCCCGGCGGACCGCCCATCGTCGGCCGGCACTCGAGGCTCCGCGGCGCCCTCCGGCTCCTCCAGCGCGTGGCCCCCACCGAGAGCACGGTGCTGCTCACCGGCGAGAGCGGCACGGGCAAGGAGCTCTTCGCCCGGGCGATCCACGCCCTCTCAGCGCGCAAGGGCGGCCCGTGCGTGGCTCTCAACTGCGCGGCCATCCCCGAGGCGCTCCTCGAAAACGAGCTCTTCGGCCACGAGAAGGGCGCCTTCACCGGTGCCGACCGCCGCCAGCCCGGCCGCTTCGAGATGGCCCAGGGCGGCACCCTGTTCCTGGACGAGATCGGCGAGCTCCCCCAGGCCGTCCAGGGCAAGGTCCTCCGCGTCCTGGAAGAGCGCACCTTCGAACGGGTGGGGAGCGGCCGGACGATTCGCGCCGACGTGCGCCTCGTCGCGGCCACCAACCGCGATCTCCAGGCCATGGTCGAGGAGGGCACCTTCCGGAGCGACCTCTACTTCCGGCTGAACGTCTTCCCCATCGAGCTGCCGCCGCTGCGCGAACGGGCGAGCGACATCCCCCTGCTGGCCCGCCATCTCCTGGGCGACATCGCCCGGCGCCACCATGTCGAGACGCCGGTCCTCTCCGAAGACGCCGCCGAGATCCTCGCCGCCGAGACCTGGCCCGGCAACGTCCGCGAGCTCGCGAACGTCCTGGAGCGGGCCGTCATCCTGGCCGAAGGCCCCTCCCTCCGCGCCGCCGACTTGAAACCCCTCCTCCGCCCTTTGGCCGGTGCCGGTGAAAGAGATCGCATCAAGGCCGCCCTGATCGAGGCGGACGGCGATAAAAAAGAGGCCGCCGAAATCCTCGGGATGAGCTACCGGGCCCTCCTCCGCAAGGTGAAGGAGCACGATCTGGAGGGGGTGCCGCGGTACCGGGAGTAGGCTGATTGAGTAGGATCATGGCCTCATGGACGAGAGGAGACCACCATGGACGACATCATCCGCGAGCTTTCAACCCGCCTCGGACTGAGCCCCGACCAGGCCGCAGCCGGAGCCGGCGCCATCCTGAAGACGCTCCAGGACAACGTGGCGCAGGCCGACTTCCAAAAGCTTCTGCAGCAGGTGCCCCAGGCCCAGGCCTGGATCGGCAGGGTGGTGGCCGGAGGCCCGTCCGAGGGCGGGACCGGCCTGCTCGGCATGGCCGGCGGCCTCCTCGGCAGCCTCGGAGCCGGCAGCGCGGGCTCGCTAGGGGAGCTTGCGACACTGTTGAGCCGGAACGGCCTGAGCCTCGACACCGCAACCCGGCTTGGCCCGGTGCTCATCGACCTTCTCGGCAATCGGGTGGATCCGGGCCTGATCGAGCGGCTGGTCTCCTCGATCCCGGGACTCGGGAGCGTGCTGAGCGGCAAGGGCAGCAACGGTTCCGGCAGGCCCCTCTAGGCAGGCGATCTGCCCGTTCTTGTACCAGACCGACAGAAGCGACCCAGCGGACTCGAGGAGATCCTCTCGATCCGTACCAGGATCCGCTTCCGGGCCGTGAAGGAGGCGGAGGCGCTCCGGGACACGGCCACCGTCGAAGACCTCCAGGGCCCCTTCCTCCTGGGGCGGTTGCCGGAGCCGCGGCCGGTGCAGTCGCGCGAAGAAGCCTGGCGGCAGGATCTCGACGTGGTGCTCACGCGGTTTCTGCCGTACGACCGGAGCTTCAGCGAGCAGTGGGGCGCGACGATCGCAGGCGAGCCCGTCGGCGACGAGTTGGACATGTGGGCCGAGGGCGGCGGTCCATTACTCGAACGGTTTTCATGGCTATTCGAAGCGCGAATACCCTGAGCGCAAGCCCTATTTCCTCGACCTCGACGTGGACACGCTGGAGCCGGACGTCCACGTCGAGCTGACGTGGGACGACTACAGGAGAGGCCGGGATCCCGCCATGGAATGGATCGAAGGCGAGATGCAGAAGGCCAGATCCAAGTGATCGATTTTTCAGTGCGCGGCGCTTTCCAGCAGACGGTCGAGGTCCTCCCGCCGCAACAACCGCCCGCGCAGGACCACGGCCGCGATCCGGCCGACGTTGCGGATCTCGACGAGCGGATCGCCTTCCAG
>DASQEB010000553.1:0-11960 GCA_035633875.1 Thermoanaerobaculia bacterium | reverse complement strand
GCCCCCACGAGCACCGCGCCGGGCAGGCGGTCCGCCGCTCCGGCCCGGACCACGCCCACGACGTTGAAGGCGGGCCGGGTCTTGCGCTCCAGGTCGACCTTCAGGGAGGCCCGGTGTGAGCCGTCGAAGAGCCGGGCCCCGACCGCGCGCGTCACCGCCACGGCAGGGATGCCGGCGTCGCCGCCCGCCGCGATCGAGCTGTCCACCCGGAGGCTCGGCAGCGGGGACTCCGGAGCGTCGGGCCCGGCGGCGGGAAGATCGACCACGATCAGCCCCCTGGCCCCGTGCTCCCGGGCGTTCCAAGCCTTGTAGCGAAGGTCGCCGTAGCGCCGCTCCACATCCTTGTTCTCGAAGGGGCCGCCCTGGGGGGTGAAGCGGCGGACGACGACGATCTTGCCCGCGGCGTCGATGCCCTTGTAATCGTCGATCCCAGAATCCGGGGCGGTGATGCCGTAGCCAGCGGCCACCACCTCGCCCTCGACCTCGCCGTCGGCCGAGAACGGAAGGGGACGGAAGCTCTCCTCCTCTAGGGGCTTGCCGTCGAGGGCCACCGCCGTGGACGGCCCCGCCTCCACGGCCACGGGCACGTCGAAGGTCTGGAACCAGCCGCCGTCCTCGCCTCCGGGATCGAGGCCGAGCTCGCGGAAGCGCGCGGCGATCCACTTGCCTGCCTCCTCCAGCCCCCGGGTGCCGATGCCTCGCCCCTCCCGCGCGTCGTCGGCCAGCCAGCGGACGTCCTCGCGGTAGCGGTCGGCGGCCTCCGCCTCGGCCTTGTTCGGCGGGTTGAGCGGCTTGTCCACCCAGCGGGCGACAAAGACGTTGGTCTCCCCCGGCTTCGCCTGGTTGCGGTTCGAAGCAAAGGCAAGACGGGTGCCGTCGGGGGAGAACATGGGGAACCCGTCGAAGCCCGGGCTCCAGGTGATCCGCTCGAGGCCGCCGCCGTCCACGTCGACTGCCCAGATCTCGAACTCCCGGCCCTTGGGGTCGCCGTAGTTGCTGGAGAAGATCACCCGACGCCCGGAGGGGAAGAAGTACGGGGCGAAGGAGGCAGCGTCCAGGTAGGTGACCTGCCGGGCGTTGCCGCCGTCGGCGTCGGCCACCCAGATCTCGAGCTTGTTGGGCCGGATCAGCCCCTTCTCCAGGAGGCGGCGGTAGTCCTCCAACTCCGCCCCCTCCTTGGGCCGGGAGGCGCGCCAGACGATCTTCGAGCAGTCCGCGGAGAAGAAGGCGCCGCCGTCGTAACCGGGGGCGCTGGTCAGCCGGCGAACGTCGGTGCCGTCGGCGTTCATCCGGTAGAGCTCCAGGTCGCCGTCCCGGGTGGAGGTGAAGACGAGGGAGCCGTCCGCCGGGCAGACCGTGGCTTCGGCGTCGTAGGCGTCGTTGTCCGTCAGCCGGACGAGGCCCGAGCCGTCGGGCCGGACGGTCCAGATCTCGTAGGCCGAATCGACGGACCAGACGTAGCCCTGGGAGCGGTCCGGCGGCGGCGGGCAGGCCTCGGCCGCGTGGTGGGTCGACGAGTAGAGGATGCGCTGTCCGTCCCCGGTGAAGTAGGCGCAGGTGGTCCGCCCCTTGCCGGTCGAGACCAGGACGGGCTCACCCGAGCCGTCAGCGGGCATGCGGAAGATCTGGTCGCAGCCGTACGGTGGCCGGGTGGACTGAAACACGAGCTGCTGGCCGTCGGGAGACCAGTAGGCCTCGGCGTTCTCCCCGCCGGAGGTGAGCTGGCCGAGACCGGCGAGGTGGACCTCGCGGGGATCGAGCGACGGCGATGGGGGTTGGGCCGCGCCGGCTCCCAGGGACAGGGACGCGGCGAGGAGGATGGACAGACGTCGTGCGTTCATCGCGCCCTCGTGAGCCTGATCATTCAGAGGGAAACCATCCGGGAAGAGGGACGATTCCCAGACTGTTCTCTCTGCTGCGCAGATCCGGGAGTCTGGCACAACCCGCCTCCCGGAGCGAGAGACAGGCGACAAGCACCCCCTTTTTCCGGCATGATATGGGGCTGCCGAACGACGACCCCCGCCCGGAGCAGCAATCGCCCGACGAGCAGGATGACGAGGCACCCGGGCCACAGACCGAAGTGGAGACCACATGAGCGATCAGGAGAACCAGCAGAACAAGGACTTCGCCCAGGCCCTGGCGGAGTATGACCAGGAAGCCCCTGCCCAGGACGAAGCCTCGGAGGCTGCCCCGAGCGAGCCCCCGGTGCCTGCCCGGGTCCCGGAGGCTGCCGGGAGCGACGAGCCTCCGGTGACCGCCCAGAGCGAGGCCCCGGAGGCTGCCGGCATCGAGCCCCCGGTGACCGCCGCTCAGGACGAAGACACGGAGGCTGGCGGGAACGAACTCCCGACGACCGCCGTTCAGGACGAGGGCACGGAGGCCGTAGCTGCGGCGGGCGTCCAGGACGGCGAGGAGAACAAGGACTTCGCCCAGGTCCTCGCGGAGTACGAGCAGGCGTCCCCTGCCCAGCGCGAGAACCCGGCGCCCGGCTCCAAGGTGAGCGGGCGGATCCTGTCGATCGGCGAGGAGTCGGTGTTCATCGACCTCGGTGCAAAGTCCGAGGGGATGATCCCCGCCGCCGAGCTGCGCGACGCCGAGGGGAACCTGACCGTCAACGTCGGCGACACGATCGAGGCGACGGTCACCGGGACCGATCCCGAGACCGGCGCCCTCACCCTCCGCCGCAAGGCGGGTGGCAAGGGCGGCGGCAAGAAGGCCGCGGAGGTCCACCCCGAGATCCGGCAGGCCTACGAGAACAATCTCCCACTCGAGGGATTGGTCACCGGCCTCAACAAGGGTGGCGCCGAGGTCCAGGTCTACAGCATGCGGGCCTTCTGCCCGCTGTCGCAGCTCGACCTGCGGTACGTTCCCGACCCGCAGCAGTACGTGGGCCAGCGGCTGACCTTCAAGGTCAACCGTCTGGAGGAGGGCAACCGGGGCGGCCGGGGTCCGAACATCGTCCTCTCGCGCCGGGCATATCTCGAAGAGGAGCAGCAGCGGCAGGCCACCGAGACCCGCGAGAAGCTCCAGGTCGGGGCCATCCTCACCGGCCGGGTGACCTCGCTGACCACCTACGGCGCCTTCATCGACCTGGGCGGCATCGAAGGCATGCTCCACGTGAGCGAGATCGGCTACGCCCGCACCTCCCACCCGCAGGACGTCTTCTCCATCGGCCAGGAGGTAGAGGTCCAGATCATCAAGATCGAGAAAGGGAAGGACGAGAAGCGCCCCGAGCGGATCTCTCTCTCCCGCCGCGCCCTGGAGCGCGACCCCTGGCGGGACGTGGCCGACCGCTTCCCCGAGGGGACCGTCCTCACCGGCCGGGTGATGCGCCTGGAGTCCTTCGGTGCCTTCGTCGAGATCGCGCCGGGGATCGAAGGGCTCGTCCACATCAGCGAGATGGGCGCCGGCAAGCGGCTCAACCACTCGCGCGAGGCGGTCCAGCTCGGCCAGGACGTCCAGGTCAAGGTCCTCGGCGTAGACACCAACCGCCGCCGGATCTCCCTTTCCATCGCGGCCGCCCAGGGCGGCGACGACTACCGCGAGCGGGACCGGGATCGGGACCGGGACCGCGACCGCGACCGCAGCCGGGGCCGGGAGCGCGATCGCGAAGAAGACGTCGCCAATTACACCCGCGGTCAGTCCTCCTCGGGTTCGGGCTTCGGCTCGCTGGGCGATTTCTTCAAGAACCGCAAGGAGAGGTAGGGACCGGTTCCCGCCGCAGAAAACCAAGGGCGCCCGTTATGGGCGCCCTTGGTTTTTAGGAGAGGAGAGGGCTACTTCTTCGGCGTGAACCGGAGGACGCTCTTCCCTCCCTCCAGGGACTTCCACTCGCAGCCGGCCTGCTCGCAGACGGCGTCCAGGGCCTGGGCGACGGGGTGTTCTCCAACTCCAGGTCCACCGTCCCCCCCGATCTGGCGGCCGAGGGCATACTACCGCAGCAGTTGCAGCGCCAGCTCTTCGAGAGCGGGTTCGAGCTCCATTGCCAAGGACATACCCCGGGCCCGGATCTGGTCACAATCTTGGAAAAAGACAGTGGCAAAAGGCGCTTTCCTGTGGTACCCTACACCAAATTGATTTTGTCGTGCCTCACTTCAGGGGGCTTCTCGCTTTGGATGGAGTCGCAATGCCGCCCATGAAGAGTCGTCGTCCCTTCCGCACCCGTTCCTCCCGCACCCTGGCGGTCGTCTGCCTGCTCGCCCTGTCCGGCCTTGCGGCGGTCCCGCTCCTGGAGGCGCAGAGTCTCCAGGGATCGCGGTCCTCTCTGCTCCGGCAGAACGAGATGGCACGGCAGCACGACTACACCTACCTGCGGACCAGCGACCAGGTCCACGAGTTCGCCCGCCGCGGGCTGCTCGTGCGGCTCTCGGGAAGCTCCAGCTACCGGCTGGCGGCGGTGTCCTTCCCCTATGCCCGGCCCGAGGTGAAGACCTTCATCGAGCGCCTGGGGAGCCAGTACCGCGCAGCCTGCGGCGAGCGGCTGGTCGTCACCAGCCTCACCCGGCCCCTCACCCGGCAGCCGCGCAACGCCTCGCACCTCTCCGTCCACCCGACCGGCATGGCGGTGGACCTGCGGCGCAGCAACCGCTCCTCCTGCCGCCGGTGGCTGGAGAAGACGCTGCTCACCATGGAGCAGAGAGGCCTCGTGGAGGCTACGCGGGAGCGGCACCCGCCGCACTACCACGTGACCCTTTTTCCCAAACCGTACATGCGCTACCTGGCCAGCAAGGGCGTAGAGGGCGAAAGCGTGCTCGCCTCCGCCGAGACCAAGAGCTACCGTGTCGGCCGGGGGGATAGCCTCTGGACGATCGCCCGGCGGCACGGTACCAGCGTCGCCAGCCTCAAAAAAGCCAACGGGATCAGCTCCAGCCGCCTCAAGCCCGGGCAAGTGCTGGAGATCCCCGTCACCCGCTGACCTGTCCGGCCTCCCGGCCGTCTTCCATGTTGGTCCCGCCAGGAACGGCAGTTTCTGGTTGGACCGTTTCTTGCTTTAAGGAAGAGTTCAATGGACGGCTCACACCAAAGGAGGTACATCAATGAACCGCAGCCGTGTTTTCAACTGGAGTTTTCTGATTTTGGCTCTCGTGCTCCTGGTGCCGGGCATGGCCCTGGCCCAGGATGACGGCAACGGGGGTGGCAACCAAGGGAACAACCGTCGTCAATTCAACCCACAGCCGCTGCTGATCTACACCGTCTCGGGCGGAACGATTGCCGGCGAGACGCTGCAGACCCTCATCGTCTACGATAACGGCCTGGCCGTCTGGTCCAACCTGGAGGGTGGCAACGGTGGAGATTGCAACGTCCAGACCGCCCAGATCTCGACCCAGGACCTGAACACTCTCATGCGCGACCTGCGCCGGGCCGGAGCCAATCGCGGCAACCTGCAGGGCAATCCGGGCGAACAGGAGCCCGACGTTCCTCTCACCACCGTGACGGTCTTCTTCAACCCGGGTGGCGTGGGCAGCGGTGGCAGGACCCTGGCCCAGACCTTCAGCTTCTTCTCTCCCGTGGGGACCCGCGCCCGAATCAACGATGTGATTTCCAACTTCCTCAACAACAACTTCGACGACGGCGGGGGCACCGGCTCGTAGAGCTGCGACGGAGTGATATCCGGAGCAACAGATACCGACTCGAACTCTGAATCCGAGCCGTCCCACAGCACCGGTCCGCTCTGCGGGGCCGGTGCTGCTCCCTTCCTGTTTTCCTACCGCCGCGCCACCCGGTACGCCGTGATCTTCTGCTGCAGTCCTTTGAGTTGCAGATCGCCGAGGGACTCGGTGGGGAGGGCGCCGTTCAGCAGGCGGTGGGTCTCGGGGCCGAAAACGACGTCGCCCGGGCGGGCCACGTGGGCTTCGAGACGGGCGGCCACATTTACGGTGTTGCCCAGGACGGTGTAGTCCACGCGGCGGGCGCTGCCGATGTCCCCCACCACCACGGGGCCGCTGTTGAGCGCCACCCGGGCCTGGAAGCCCCGCAGCCCCTGGGCCTCCCGCTCCGCGTTCCAGGCGGCGAGACCGTCCTGGATCTCCACCGCGGCCTGCACGGCCCGCAGGGCGTGGTCCGCCTGCGGTACGGGAGCGCCGAAGAAGGCCATGACACAGTCGCCGATGAACTTGTCCAGGGTCCCTCCGGCCCGGAAGATCGCCTCTACCGAGAGGTTGAGGAAGGCATCCAGGGACTCAGCCACGTGCTCGGGCGTGGAGCTTTCCGCAAACGAGGTGAAACCCACGAGGTCGGCGAAAAGCACGGTGGTCTCGGTGATCTGCAGGCTGCGTGTGCCGTCCTCCCCGCGGCGGAGGACCTCCTCGATTACCGCCGGTGAATGGTAGCGCTCCAGCCGGCTCCGGTTCTGGCGCTCGAGCTCGGCCTGCCGCTCGTAGCGGATCCGCTCGATGGCCACGGCCGCATAGTTGGACATCGTCGTGAGCACATCCACGTCCCGCTCGGTGAAGGCGCCGACCTGGACGGGGGAATCCACCTGGATCACGCCGATGATCCGGTCCCCCGACCAGAGGGGAGCGCACATGGCGGAGCGGATCTGGTGGAGGCGGATGGACTCGCCGCCCGAGAGGCGCTGGTCCGAGAGGGCGTCGAAGGTCACCAGGGCGACCCGCTCGCGCATGACGGCCCGCAGCATGGTGCGGGAGACCGGGACCTCCTCGGTCGGCCGGAACTGCACCCGCTCCCTGAACCGCCCGACCTCGCAGTGGAGCTCTCCGGACTCGTCCGAGAGGAGAATGAACCCGCGGTCCACCGGGAAAGCCTCGAAGGCGAGGTCCAGAACCCGGCCCAGAACCCCGTCCATGGAGTCCGCCACGATCAGCTCCCGGGCGAGGCGCGTCAGGAACCCGAACATCCGGTCGGTCCACTCCCCGCCGCTCTCCCGGCGCTGCCGGAAGTGGGTCTCGTCGAGACCGTAGGCCGCCGCGAACTCGGAGAGGGGCCGGATGATGGTAGCGTTGGTGAGGCCGGCGAGGGGGATCTCGTCCACAGCGGCCGGCGTCTCCCGGGTCGCCCCGGGCTCCACCGGCTCCACGGTCAGCTCGAAGGCACCGATCCCCAGACGGTCCCCGGGATGGAGCACGGCCCTCTCCACCGGAACGCCGTTGACCTCGATCCCGTTGGTGCTCCGGAGGTCGTGGATGACCCAACCGTCGAGCTCGCGGCGGATCTCGGCGTGATTGCGGGAGACGGAGACGTCGGCCAGCACGACCTCGTTGTCGCTGCCGCGCCCCAGGCGGACCTTCCCCCCTTGCAAGGGGACGGCGTGGTCCTCGCCGTTGGCGATGAAACACAGACGCAGCATGGCCGGACTCTCTAGAGTGAATGATATCAGGGCCAGCCGCAGGGTCTCAGCCTCACCCCACCTCCGCCAGCTCCGTGAAAATCCCCTCCGCCTCCTCCAGATTGAACCGCCCCCCCTCGACGAGGCTCCGGAAGGCGGCGACGACGCGGGGGCAGAATTGGGTGCCGGCGCCGGCCAGGATCTCGGAGACGGCCCGTTCGGGCGGCAGGCCGGCGCGGTAGGGGCGGCTGGTGGTCATGGCGTCGTAAGTGTCGGCCACGGCGATGATCCGCGGCACGAGGGGGATGTCGGAGCCGGCGAGCCCGTCCGGATAGCCCTTGCCGTCGATCCTCTCGTGATGGCTGCGGACCCCCTGGAGCACGCTGGGGTTGTCCAGGGGGGAGACGATCTGGGCGCCGAGGACGGTGTGGCTTTTCATCACCTCGATCTCCGCCGTATCGAGCGGGGCGGGCTTGCCGAGGACGACGTCGGGCACTCCAATCTTGCCGATGTCATGGAGGGTGGAAGCGAGCCAGAGGTCCTTCAATCCCTCCCGGCCGAGCCCCATCTCGGCTCCCAGCAGCACCGAGTAGGCCACCACCCGGCGCACATGACCGCCGGTGTACTCGTCCTTTTTCTCGATGCTTTCGGCGAAGGCGGTCACGGTCTTGAGGAACTGCCGCTGCTGGGCGGCGTAGAGCCGGGCGTTCTGGAGGGAGGGCGCCAGGATGGAGGCGAAGAGGCGCATGCGCCGGAGGTCGTCTCCGGTGAAGCGGTCCTGCCCCACGGGATTCAGGAGCTGCAGGACGCCGATGACCCTCCCCTGGGCCAGGAGAGGCACCGCGAGGAGGGCCCGGGTCCGGAACTCGCCGGTGGAGTCACCGTGCCACCGGGAATCGGCGGCCACGTCGTTGACCACCTCGGCCTCCCCGGTGAGGGCCACGTGCCCCACGATCCCCTCCCCCACCGGGATTCGCAGACCGCGGATCCGCCCCGCGGCCCGCCCCCGCACAACGCGGAAGAAGAGCTCCTGGCGCTCCTCGTCCAGCTCCCAGATGGAACTGGTCTCGGCGTGGCAGACTGCCTCGGCGTTCTCCAGGGCCAGCTCGAGAACTGTGAGCAGATCCAAGGTGCCGGCGAGCCGGACGCTGATGTCGAAGAGCGTCTCGTACTCGGCCAGGCGCCGGTCGGGCTCGAAGGCCTGCTCCGGGACCCGCGTCCCGAAGGATGAATCAGCCCCAATCATCTCTCCCCTCCTTCTCGGGATCTCACAGCAACAACGTCGACCCTCTGAACGTTGTGAACGGGCTCAGGCACTCAATTGTTCGAGCTCGTGGTGCAGGTCCACCACGGTGCGGAAGCGCTGGTCCGGGTCCTTGGCGAGACACTGCAGGATCGCCGTCTCGAGCCGGGACGGGATTTCCGGCCAGTGGCTCCGCGGCGGCGGCGGCGGCTCCCGCAGGTGCTTCATCACCACGTCCATCGTGGTCGCCCCGGTGAAGGGCAGGGCGCCGGTGAAGATCTCGTAGAGCACGACGCCGCAGGAGTAGATGTCGGCCCGGGGATCGGCCTCCTGGCCCCGGAGGACCTCGGGCGCGAGGTACTGGGGCGTGCCGACGATGAAACCCGCCTGGGTCTGCCCGGGCGTTTCCCGGGAGATGGGGCGGGCGATGCCGAAGTCCATGAGCTTGGCGTTGCCCGTGGGCTCGAGAATAAGGTTCTCCGGCTTAATGTCGCGGTGGAGCACGCCCACCGAGTGGGCCGCGGCGAGACCGGCGCAGAGCTGCTTGGCGAGGCGCAGCCCTGCCGAGTAGGGCAGCCGCTTGCTCTGGTCGAGCATGTAGCGCAGCGTCACTCCCCGCACGTACTCCATGGAGATGTAGGGGACGCCGTCGATCTCGCCGAAGTCGTAGGTGCGCAGGACGTTGGGATGGGTGATCTTGCGCGCCAGCTTAAGCTCGCTCTTGAGGCGCTCGAGCTGGGTGCGGTCCCCCCAGAGGTCCCGCTTCATCATCTTCAAGGCCACGAGGTCGTCCAGTTCCCGGTCCCGAGCCTTGTAGACCACCCCCATGCCCCCCGCGCCGAGCACAGAGAGGATCTCGAACCGCGCCCCGAGGAGGCTCCCGGGCGAGACGCCGGTCACGGTGGCGACCGGCCCTCCGGCCGGCGCGAGCGTCACCGCGTCCGGGCCGGTCGTGGCGCCGGTGACCCGGGCGGCCATGCGGGGGCTCACCACGTAGAGGGGCTGGGGGGAGACGATCCCGCGCCGGGGAGCGAGGCGGAAGCCCGCCGCGTCGAAGGCCGCCGCCAGCTCGCTGTGGACCTCCCGGGACAGCAGCACCTCGCCGGGGGTCGCCTCGCGCAGGAGGCTCTCGATCTGCTGCACCGGCAGTCCCACCAGGGCGCGCTCGGCAGCCTCGCCCAGGGGCACGGGCCCGGTGACTACCCGGCCGGCGGCCAGGGCCATGGCCGGGGCCTCGGCTTCCAGGGCCAGGTCCTCTTCGGTGCCGGCCCCCAGAATTCGCGAGGCCGCCGCGAGAGCTCGCGTACCCCGGTCGGGCCCCTCGAAACGGGCCACCACGCGGTGGCCGGAGACAGACTCGATCTTCCCCCTGCCCCCGCTCACGGCCGCGCGCACCGTTTCCAACTCGGTCCCCAGGCGCTGCAAGGCCCCCTCCGGGCCGGTGCCATTGACGGCCCGGGCGAGCCCCCGCAGCTCGATGGCCAGGAGGAGCACCTCCCGGCTCTGGGGCTCGTTGACGACGGGCCGTGCCCCGGCGGGCTCGGGGAGGTTGCGGGAGAGCTCGTTGACGTACTCCTCCATGTCCCGCTTCTCGCGCAGGTCCGCCAGCAGCTCGTCGAAGGCATGGGCCAGGCGGCCGACCTCGTCGTCGCGGGCGGACTCGATCTTCTGGCTGTAGTCCCCCTGGCGCGCCGCCTCCGCCGCGGTGAGGAGCCGCCGCACCGGCCCCAGGGTCCGCTTGGTCAGGGCGAAGGCGAGGAGCGGCGCGAGGAGGACCGCGGCCAGCCCCGCCGCCAGGAGCACGTTCTGGATCTGCCGGTAGGCGGCCAGCTCCCGGGCGAGGGAGGCCAGGGCCACGGTCGCTCCCACGGGCTTGCCCGCCGCGTCCAGCAGGGGCTCCTGGAGAGCCAGCCAGGGATCGCCGTCCAGCGTCACCTCGGCGCGGTCCACGGCCCGGCCGGCCCGCATCGCGTCCATCATCTCCCGCTCGCTGGCCGCCAACATCGAGGTGAGGCTCCGGGCCATGTGCGCCTTCAGCGTGGTGGCCACGATCTCCGGTCCCCCCTCGCCGTTGGCCAGGAAGGCCACGTCCGCGCCGCTCACCCGGTTCACCTCCAGGGCCGAGACGTCCGTGATGGCGAACCCGGTCACCAGATAGCCGAGGACGGTGAAGTCCTTGGCGAGGGGCACGGCCACCGCGTAGTAGAGCCGGCCGCCCTCCTGCCATACGCCCGAGGCTTCGAAGTCGGTCAGGGCCTTGGCCACGAGCCCGCGCTGCGACAGGTCCTGGCCGGTGGAGTTGGGGTTATCCGTGCGGGCGACCACGCGGCCGTTCGGGTCGAGGAGGATGGCGAAGTCGAATCCCAGCTCCTTCTGCCCGTCGCCCAGCGCGTCCAGGATCGAGGGGATCTGCTGGGTCGCGGCGGCCTCGGCGAAGTAGGCCACCAGGTTCGGGTCGGAGACGAAGAGGCGGGAGATGAGCTTCAGCCGCTCGTAGCGCTCGGCCTGGTAGGTGGCCGCCACCGCGGCGCTGCTCTTCAGGGATTCGAGGGCCGCGTCGCCCGCGATCCGCCGCAGCAGGATCGTGGTCACGGCCACCGCCGCTCCCACCGAAAGGGCGATGAGCAGGGAGGTGACCAGGAAGATCCTGGTGCCGAGCGACAGGCCGAGGCGGCGGCTACCGGTTTTCATAGCGGTCACGTTGCGACCGGAAATAGGATTTCCCCAATTTGTTGAGGTGCGGCGGGATCAGCGGCCGCACGACCTCGACGCGGACCGTCAACGGCTCCTGCCGGGGCAGCTCCACTTCGACCGACCACGGCTCCGCCTGCTCGTGCCACACCGTGAGCCGCCCCTTGCCCCGGGGCAGGCCGGTGAGGACGAACGATCCGTCCGTGCCCGGCATGGCGTGGAAAGGCGTGTCGAGCACGAGCACGTAGGAGACCATGTCGTGGTGGACGTTGCAGAAGACCCGCACCAGTCCGGGATGGTCGAACCGAACTTCCTTCCCGGGTCCCTTGCGATAGAGCCCGAGGTCGAACTTGTTCTCTCCGGAGACCGAAAACACGTTGTGCAGGATGGGGTCCTGGTTCGGGAACCGCACCCGGCTCCCCTGTGGCACGGCCAGCACGCGGGGGGTGAACTCCTTGCGCCGGGTCACCATCTCGAACGTACCATCCGCCGCCCGCGTCGCCGGCGCGCCCGCCGGCTCGAAATAGACCACCGCCTGCCGCACGTCGCTCCCACGCGCCGGTCCCTTGCCCCCCCGCGCCAGCAGCTCGATGCGGCCGCGGAGGTCTTCGGCGGAAGCCGGGAGCGCGGCGAGGAGAAAGATCACTCCCAAAAACCAGCCCCTCCGGGGCTGTGTTCGGGCAGCCCGGGGTGGAAACCCCGGGTGGACGGCCGCGGTTTCATTGACGAACGGTAAGGCAG
>DASQEB010000552.1:0-41671 GCA_035633875.1 Thermoanaerobaculia bacterium | reverse complement strand
AACCGGGAGAGGGGGAACGATTCCGATTCGGCCTTCCCAAGACAGAAGCATTCATTCCTTCAGAAGGCGGTCACCGGTTGATCTCGGCAAAGCCGCCTGCATGGGTCCCCCCTCTCCCGGGGGAAGGGAGGGCGATGGGAGAGGGGGACAGGGGGTGAGGTCTCCCGGGGGCCGCCCTCCCGGTCCCCCCGGCACGCCTTGTGTATACTAGGCTGCCTTGGACAATCGGGCGATGACGCTCATTCACACCCCACCTTCCGCTCCGAAACCGGAGTTCACATCGATGCCTATCTCTGTTCGTCTGCGCGTGGCGCCTTTGCTCGCCGCCCTGCTGCTCGCCGCCTGTGGGGGCCATGGGAGCCCCAACACCGCGGCCGCCCAGCTCTCCTTCGGCGTGAACATGGCGCAGCGGGGCCTCTGGGACGAGGCCCTCTTCCGTTTCCTCCAGGCCGAGCGGCTCGCTCCGGACAACCCCCGGATCCAGAACAACATCGGTGTGGCCTACGAGGCCGCCGGCGAGTTCGATCGTGCGCTCGAGCACTACCAGAAGGCGTTGCGGCTCGCTCCCAACGATCGGGAGATGAGGGCCAACTACGCCCGTTTCGTCGAGTTCTACCAAAGCTTCAAGGGGGAGAAGACCGGCACCGACAAGGCGGCCGCCTCCCCGCCCGGCACCACTCCCGGCCAGCCGGCGCGGCCCCAGCCGCCCGCATCGCCGGACCCGTCCACGCCCGAGGACGAGCCGCCTCCCCCGGTGGACGGCCGGCCGCCCGTCTAGAGGGACCTCGGGGCTGACGGCTCGATTCAAGAGGAGTTACGACCATGAGACCCAGCCGCTTCTGGACCCTCGCCATCCTCACAGCCCTCGCCGCCCCGCCGGCGTTCGGCGCCGGCATCGAGGTGCGGTTGAAGCTCCCGCAACGCGCCAAGCTCGACCTCCAGGGGAGGAGCTCGCTCGCCGTCTCCCCCTTCATCGTGGTGACCCAGGAGGGGGCCGAGCGCCTCCAGGGCCGCGACATCGACGTGCAGGAGGAGTTCGAGCGCTACCTGTTGAAGGTGCTCCGCCGCGAGACCGAGCTCAAGGTGATCGAGCCCGGACCGGTGGACTACCCCGTCTACGATTTCGAGCAGCTCGCCCGCCAGGAGGACTTCTGGCGGGCCCTGGGCGAGAGGACCGGGGCCGACCTGATCCTGACCGGCGGCCTCGACTTCGACATCCAGGACCGCACCGGCTACCGCACCCAGGAGTACATCTCCCCGTTCAACGGCCGCACGTACTACCGCCAGGTCCTGGTGGAGCAGACCGGTTTCGAGTACGACATCCTGATGCAGGTCTACGACGGCCGGACCGGCAAGCTCCTCTACCAGGACAACTTCAAGGATTTCCAGAACTTCGAGGGGGAGAACACCGATCCCCTGGCAGGCATGTTCGAGAACCTGCTCTCGCTGGAGGACCGCATCCTGAACGTCTTCACCCAGAAAGAGGTGGAGGCGACGCGCGTCCTCTTCACGCAATAAGGAGACCTCTCTTGACCCGTCCATGCCATCGTCTGGCCGCCTCGAGCCTGCTCCTCGCCGGCTCTCTGCTGCTTGCCGCCGGTCCGCTCGCCGCCCAGTTCTACGGCAACGGGCCGCAGCTCTCGGGGGAGGGCTTCGGCAAGAACAAGATCCAGTACCGGGATTTCGACTGGAGGGTCTACCGGTCGCCGCACTTCAACGTCCATTACTACATGGCCGAGGAAGCGCAGCTCCAGAAGGTGGTCTCCTATGCCGAGAGCGCGTACGACCAGCTCTCGCGGGAGTTCAACTTCCAGATCAAGGACCCGGTTCCCCTCATCTTCTACTCCACCCACTCGGCCTTCGAGCAGAACAACATCATCCTGAACTTCATCCCCGAGGGGGTCGGCGCGTTCGCCAGCCCGGTCCGCTTCCGCATGGTGCTGCCCATCGACCTGCCGGACGCCGAGCTGATGGAGCTCATCCTCCACGAGCTGACCCACATCTTCCAGTACCACATGCTCTTCCAGGGCAGCCTCGCCAAGGCCGTGACCACCACGCCTCCGACCTGGTTCATGGAGGGCATGGCGAGCTACATGGCCAAGGATGAGACGGCCCGCGAGAAGATGTTCCTCCGCGACGCGGTGGTCAACGACCGCATCCCTTCCGTCACCCAGGCCAACTTCGGCGGCTTCTTCGCCTACCGCTTCGGCCACGCCGTCTTCGACTTCATCGAGGAGCGCTGGGGCAGGGAAGGGTTCCTCGACTTCCTCTACGAGATCCGCAACACCATCGGCTCGCGGGTGGACCGCGCGGTGGAGCGGGCGTTCAAGATGGAGCCCGAGGAGTTCGACATCGAGTTCCGGCGCTGGCTGCGCAGGAAGTACCTGCCCCAGCTCGTCGAGACCGGCGAGCCGGGCGACTTCGGCCGCGTCTTCCGGGCGCGGGAGGGGCAGCCGCAGCAGAACCTGACCGCGATCTCGCCCACGGCCTCCCCGTCCGGCGATCTCGTGGCCGCCCTGTCCGTCGTCGGCGGCGATGCGGACATCGTCCTGTTCGACACCGAAAACCGCCGGCTGCTCGGCAACCTGACCCAGGGCTTCTCCAACGAGTACCAGTACCTCGTCGCCCAGGAGCTCACCCTCGGCCGCGGAATGGGCCGCGACATCGACTTCTCCCCGGACGGCAACACCATTGCCACCTTCGTCAAGCGCGAGAAGGGCCGCAGCCTCCTGCTCGTCGACGTGCTGAACCGGAGCGCCCGGGACATCATCGACATGCCGGACATCGAGCAGCCGCTGGCGCCCACCTGGAGCCCCGACGGCCGCAAGGTCGCCTTCTCCGGCTGGCGGGGCGGCCAGTTCGACATCTTCCTCCTCGACCTCGAGACGCGGGAGATCACCAACCTCACCAACGACGCGATCTTTGACGGCGCGCCCGATTTTTCGCCCGACGGCCGGTCCGTCACTTTCCTCTCGGTAGTCGGCAAGGGCTTCCGGAAGGTCTTCCGGATGGACCTCGACAAGCCCGGGCAGCGCTTCGCCCTCACCACCGGCGAATCGAACGAGAACGATCCCGTCTACTCTCCCGACGGCAAGCGGGTCTACTTCACCTCGGACCGCACCGGCACGGACAACATCTTCAGCCTCGATCTCGCGACCGGCGAGCTGCGGCAATACACCGACGTGGTGACCGGGGCGTTCATGCCGACCGTTCTGCGCGAGCGGGACGGCAAGGAGCGGCTGGTCTACACCGGTTTCTGGAAGGGGAGCTTCGACCTCTACGTGACCGACGTGGACGAGCCCGTGGAGGCGCCGCAGATCGTCGAGATCCCGCCCGAGCCCGCCCAGGCCGCGGACATCGAAGGCTTCGAGCCGGACATCCAGGTGGCCATCGACGACACCAACAAGGAGAGGTACGGCGGCTACAAGTTCTTCCTCGAGAACGCCCAGAGCATCGTCGGCGTCGACACCGACCAGACCGTCCTCGGCCGCGTCCTCCTCACCTTCTCGGACTACCTGGGCGACCGCCGGATCCTCGCCGCCCTCAGCACGGTCGAGAGCTTCTCCAACTTCGACATCATCTACGCCGACTTCTCCGACCGCCTGCAGTGGCAGACCCACGTCTTCGACCGGCGGGCCTACTACCTGCGGCGGGATCTCGTCCGCCCTGACGACCCGCGGTTCGCCGATCGCGAGCGGCTCGCCTACCAGATCACCGGCGCCATCGGGTCGATCGTCTATCCCTTCTCCTTCTATCAACGAGCGGAGTTCGGCATCGGCTACGTCGCCCGCAAGGTCAACCTCCCCATCCAGAGCTTCGACCCCGAGGACGAGGACGGGATCGACTTCCTCGAGTTCCAGGACGACTTCCCCCTGGTCCAGGGCGCCCTGGTGGGGGACTCGACCGTGTTCGCCAACTGGGGGCCGATCGCCGGCCGCCGCTGGCGCCTGGACGTCAACTACTCGGCGGACCTCAGCGACGGCGGGACCCTGAGCGCCGGCGCCGACCTCGACGTCCGGCAGTACATCCCGGTCACCCGCCGGAGCAACATCGCGCTCCGCGGCTTTGCCGGCTACGCCACCGGCAACCTGCCCGATCCGTTCTACTTCGGCGGCCTCGACACCCTGCGCGGCACGAGCTTCTACTCCCTGAGCGGCGACCGGGCGTTCTTCGCCAACATGGAGTACCGGTTCCCCCTCATCGACATCCTCGCCACCCCGTTCCTGGCCTTCCAGGGCATCCGGGGCGTGATCTTCTTCGACGTCGCCGGCGCCTGGTTCAGCGACTTCGAGGAGTTCGACTTCTACGACTCCGACGAGGGCCGGCTCGTCGACGCCCTGGCCTCCTACGGCTACGGATTCACCGTCCGTTTCCTCGGGATCGACCTGAACTTCGACTACGCGACGCTGACGGACTTCGGCGACTTCGAGAGCAACGAGACCTCCTTCTGGATCGGCTACCGGTTCTGAGGTCCCGCCGCGGGGGTGGGGCTCCGGCCCCGCCCCCCTCCCCTTCCTTGGCGCTTTCTGTCCCGCAACGATACAATCTCTCGAATCTATGCTCGTCCACGTCCTGGGGGGCTACGGAGGCGAGAGCCTGGATTGCCGGATGACCTGCCTGCTGGTCAACGGCACGATCGCGCTGGATGCCGGTTCCCTCTCGCAGGCCCTGTCCATCGAGCACCAGGTCGCCGTGCGTTCGATCCTCCTCACCCACTCCCACATGGACCACACCAGCTCGCTGCCGTTCTTCATCGAGAACGTCTACGGCAAGGGCGACGGGGCGATCGACATCTATGCCTCGGCGGCCACGGCCTACGCTATCCGCAAGTACCTGTTCAACAACGCCACCTGGCCGGACTTCACCCGCCTGCCCAACCACCTGCTGCCGGCGGTGCGCTTCCACGAGTTCGAGAGCGAGGTCCCGGTGGTGATCGACGGCGTCCGCTTCACCCCGATCCCCGTGGACCACGCGGTGCCCACCCACGGTTTCCTCATCGAGGCGGACGGCGCCGCGGTCCTCTGGTCGAGCGATACGGGGCCGACCCAGCGCTTCTGGGAGGTCGCCAACCGCACCCCGAACCTGAAGGCGGTCTGCATCGAAACCAGCTTCGACAACTCCCTCCAGCAGATCGCGGACGTCTCCCTCCACCTCACCCCCCGGACCCTGGAAGCCGAGCTCAAGAAGCTCACCAGGAAGGTCCCCATCCTGCTCCACCACTTGAAGCCCCCCTGCATCGCCCGCATCCAGGAAGAGGTCCGGCAGCTCAAGAACCCGGATGTCGGGTTTCTGGAGCAGGGCCGGGAATATCGGTTCTGACCCCCTCCGCCGGGGGTGCCCGGTCAGACGGCAGGGAACTGTGGTACCTTTTCCCTTGCGGTGGAGCTCCCCTTGGACAACAAGATCTTGAGGATTCGGCGCAGGCTGGAGAATGCCGTCCAGACCGCCTTCGACTTCCTGGCGCCGGCCGCGGAGGCAGCTCCCCGGGCCGCCGGGCCGCCGATGCGAGTGGGTGTCCTGGGCTCCGGCTCGGGGGGCAACGCCGTGATCATCGAGTCCGGCCCGCACCGCATCCTCCTGGACGCAGGATTCTCCTGCCGCGAGATCCTCGACCGTATGAAGCTCCTGAGCTTCGATCCCAAGACCCTGGCGGCGGTCGTCCTCACCCATGAGCACCAGGACCACTGCAAGGGCGTTCGGGTGCTCACCAAGAAGCTCAAGATCCCGGTGTACGGGACCGCCGGCACGCTGACCGGAGCGGGGCTGCGGGGGACGCCCGGCAAGACCTCGGTGGAAGTCCGCTCGGGCGAGCCGTTCGAGGTGGCGGGGTTCCGGATCGAGCCGTTCGTGCTGCCCCACGACGCCCGCGAGCCCGTCGGGTTCGTGGTCGAGGACCCGTACGGCCGGCGGGTCGGCCTGGTGGCCGACCTCGGCTGCCGGACGAGCCTGGCCTGGGGGCGGCTCAGGGACCTGGACGTGCTGCTCCTCGAGACCAACCACGACCTCGACATGCTGCGCAACGGGCCGTATCCTTGGCACCTGAAGCAGAGGGTGGCCGGACGCCACGGCCACCTGTCGAACCGGGAGGCTGCGGAAGGCCTCCCCGAGCTGATCGGCAACCGCCTGCGCTGGGTGGTCCTCTATCACCTCTCCCGCACGAACAACCTGCCCGCCCTGGCCGCGGCCGCGATCGGCGAGGCGCTCGACCGGGAGGGCTCTCCAGCGCAGATGGCGGTCACCGAGCAGGACCAACCCACCCCCTGGCTGGAGGTGCATTCGTGAAAGCGAGAGTGACCGTGTATCCGCGCCGCGAGATCCTGGACCCGCAAGGCAAGGCGATCCGCGACGCGTTGTCCCGCGTGGGCTTCCCCGGCGTCGAGGACGTCCGGGCCGGCAAGAGCTTCGAGATCTCCTTAGGGACGGACGACCCGCAGGCCGCGGACCGGCTGCTCCGGGAGATGTGCGAGAAGCTCCTCGCCAACACCGTGGTGGAGGACTACTCCGTGGAGGTCCTGGGAGAGGCGGGGGTGCGGCCATGAGGTGCGGCGTCGTCGTCTTTCCCGGCAGCAACTGCGACCACGACGTCTACCACGTGCTGAAGCACGTCCTGGAGCAGGACGTCACCTTCCTCTGGCACCAGGACGACACCCTGAAGGGCTCGGATCTCGTGGTGCTCCCCGGCGGCTTCTCGTACGGCGACTACCTGCGGGCCGGGGCCTTGGCGGCGCTGTCGCCGATCATGGGCGCGGTGAAGCGCCACGCCGACAAGGGTGGGCTCGTGCTCGGCATCTGCAACGGTTTTCAGGTGCTCCTGGAGGCGGGGCTGCTGCCGGGCGCCATGCGGAGGAACCAGAACCTCCGGTTCCAGTGCCGGGACGTCTACCTGAAGGTCGAGCGAACCGATCTGCCGTTCACCCGCACTCTCCGGGAAGAACAGATCCTGCGGATGCCCATCGCCCACGCCGAGGGCAACTACGAGGACGCCCCGGAGAAGCTGGACGCCCTGGAGGCGAACCGGCAGGTGGTCTTCCGCTACGTAACCCCGGACGGGAATCCCGCGAGCGGAGACCCGCAGTGGAACCCGAACGGCTCGGCCCGGTCCATCGCCGGCATCTGCAACGCGGGCGGCAACGTCCTCGGCCTCATGCCCCATCCCGAGCGCTGCTCGGAGGCCGTGCTCGGCAACGTGGACGGCCTGGAGCTCTTCAAGAGCGCCGTGGAGTCGGCCAGCCGGGTCGTGGGGGCGGTGCGATGACCGTGCAGGAGCCGCCGCTGGACATCACCCCGGAGGTCCTCAAGCGCCACAAGATGACCCCGGAGGAGTTGGAGCGCCTCCGCGGCTTCCTCGGCCGGGACCCGAGCTGGACCGAGCTCGGCATCACCTCCGCCCTGTGGAGCGAGCACTGCTCGTACAAGTCCTCGAAGATCTACCTCAAGGAGTTCCCCACCGAGGGGCCGCGCGTCCTCCAGGGCCCCGGCGAGAATGCGGGCGTGGTGGACATCGGCCACGGCTGGGTGGCGGTGTTCAAGATGGAGTCGCACAACCACCCGAGCTTCATCGAGCCCTACCAGGGATCGATGACCGGCGTGGGGGGCATCCTGCGCGACATCTTCACCATGGGCGCCCGCCCGATCGCGTGCATGGACGCCCTGCGCTTCGGCGAGATCGACGCGCCGCGCATGCGGTTCCTGATCGACGGCGTGGTGCGCGGCATCGGCGACTACGGCAACTGCGTGGGCATCCCCACCGTGGGCGGCGAGACCGGGTTCCACTCCTGCTACAACGGGAACATCCTGGTCAACGCCTTCGCCCTCGGCATCGCGCGCCGCGAGCGGATCTTCCATGCGCGGGCGAGCGGCCCGGGCAACCCGATCCTCTACGCCGGCAGCCGCACCGGCCGCGACGGCATCCATGGCGCCACCATGGCCTCGGACGCCTTCGACCGCGAGAGCGAAAAGCAGCGCCCCACGGTCCAGGTCGGCGACCCGTTCACCGAGAAAGTGCTCCTCGAAGCCTGCCTGGAGGCCATGCGCACCGGCGCCATCGTGGCCATCCAGGACATGGGCGCGGCCGGCCTCACCAGCTCGACCTTCGAAATGGCGGGGCGGGGCGGCGTGGGCATGGCTCTCGACCTCGACCGGGTCCCTCTGCGCGAGCCGGGGCTCACGCCCTACGAGATGATGCTGTCCGAGTCCCAGGAGCGGATGGTCCTCGTGACGCACAAGGGGCGCGAGGAGGAGGTGGCCAAGGTCTTCCGCCGCTGGGGGCTGGAGGTGGCGAAGATCGGCGAGGTCACCACGACCGGCAGGGCCGTCCTCACCTGGCAGGGGCAGACCGTGGCCGACATCCCGATCCGTCCGCTGACCGACGATGCGCCCGTCTATCGCCGGCCGGTGGCCGAGCCAGCCGACCTGGAAGCGCGGTGGAAGGCGCCCGAGGTGCCCCAGCCGTCCGATCCACGGGACGCGCTGGAGCGGCTCCTCGCCACACCGGAGCTCGCCAGCAAGGCGTGGATCTGGCAGCAGTACGACCATACGGTGCGCACCAACACGGTGCAGGGTCCGGGCGGCGACGCCGCGGTGCTCCTCCTCAAAGGGACCCCCTCGGGTCTGGCGATGACCTGCGACGTCAACCCGGTCTACTGCGCGCTCGACCCCCGGCGGGGCGGCGCCCAGGCCGTGGCCGAGGCGGTGCGCAACCTGGCGTGCGCCGGCGCCGAGCCCGTGGGCCTCACCGACTGCCTCAACTTCGGCAACCCCGAGAACCCGGAGGTCTCCTGGCAGTTCCGCGAAGCGATCCGGGGCATGTCCGAGGCCTGCCGGGCCCTGGGCGTGCCGGTCATCTCCGGCAACGTCTCCTTCTACAACGAGACGGAGGGGACATCGATCTATCCGACGCCCGCGGTGGCCATGGTGGGGGTGATCCCGAATCTCGCGGGCATCCCCTCGCCCTGGTTCGAGCGCGAGGGGGACCGCGTCGTCCTCCTGGGGGAGGACCGCTCCGAATTCGGCGGCGCGGCCTTCCTGCGTCTCCTCCACGGCATCGAGCAGGGTCGCCCGCCCGAGGTGGATCTGGACGCCGAGCTGCGGCTCGCCCGGCTCGTGCGGGGGCTGGCCGTCAAGGGGCTGATCCGTACCGCCCACGACCTCTCGGAGGGCGGGTTCCTCCTCGCCCTGACCGAGGCGTGCTTCGGAGCGCGGCGCCTGGGCGCCCGGGTGGAGGTCCCGCTGGCAGGGGCGGACCTCTTCTCAGAGACGCAGGGAAGGGCGATTGTCGCCTGCCAGCCGCCGCTCCTCGACCGGGTGCTCCTGGCCGCCGAGGAGGCGGGAGTGCCCGCCCGGGAGATCGGCGAGGTGGGGGGCGAGGTCCTGGAGCTGCGCACCGGAGGCGATCTCCTGCGCGCCCCGGTTGCCGGCCTCCACGAGATCTGGGCGACGGCGTTGCCCAAGGCGCTGGGACTGTAGAATTTCGTTACGGTTTTCCAGGTTGGAAGAGTGAGGCACCGGTCGGACGTCCGGCCGGGCCTTTCGTCTTTTGGACTCGCAGGACGACTTCCTATGTGCGGAATTTTCGGGATTGACGGCTGTGACGACGCGGCCCATCTGACCTATCTGGGGCTCTACGCCCTCCAGCACCGGGGCCAGGAGAGCGCGGGCATCGTCTCCTGGAACGGCTCCCAGCTCCACCTGGAGCGGCACATGGGCGGCGTGCGGGAGATCTTCAAGGAGAAGGTGATCGCCCGACTGCCCGGCCGCCGGGCCATCGGCCACACCCGCTACTCGACCGCGGGGTCGAGTGTCCTCGCCAACGCCCAGCCGATCGTGGTCAAGACCTCCATGGGCCCCGTGGGGATCGTCCACAACGGCAACCTGGTCAACCCGACCGAGATCCGCAAACGGCTGGAGGATTCCGGCTCGATCTTCCAGACGACGAGCGACACCGAGGTCATCCTCCACCTGATGGCGCGCAACCCGCGGCCGGACATCGTCGAGTCGTTCATGCTGGCCCTGGACGAAGTGCGCGGGGCGTACTCGCTCCTCCTCATCACCGACCAATGCCTGATCGCGGCGCGAGACCCCAATGGTTTCCGTCCGCTCGTGCTGGGCGAGCTCAACGGCTGCCCGTGCTTCGCCTCCGAGAGCTGCGCTTTCGACCTGCTGGAGGCGCGGTTCGTGCGCGAGCTCGCGCCCGGTGAGGTCGTGGTCTCCCGAGGCGGCCAGTTCGAGAGCTACAGCCTGCCTCAGAGGGTGCAGCCGACCCGCTGCATCTTCGAACAGGTCTACTTCGCCCGGCCGGACAGCAAGGTGTTCGGCGACTCGGTCGCCCAGTCACGCCTCCGGATGGGGGCGCAGCTCGCCCGCGAGGCCCCGGTGCCGGCCGACATCGTCGTGCCCGTTCCGGACAGCGGCCTCTACGCCGCCATGGGCTACAGCCGGGAGTCGGGCCTGCCCCTGGAGTTCGGCCTCACCCGCAACCACTACGTGGGGCGGACGTTCATCCAGCCCCGGCAGTCGATCCGCAACTTCGGCGTGCGGGTGAAGCTCAACCCGGTCCGCGAGCTCCTCGACGGCCAGCGGGTCGTGCTGGTGGACGACTCGATCGTCCGCGGCACGACGTCCAAGAAGATCGTGGGCATGGTCCGCGAGGGTGGCGCCGCCGAGATCCACGTCCGCATCAGCGCTCCGCCGACCCAGTGGCCCTGCCGCTACGGCATCGACACCCCCACCCGGGAGGAGCTGATCGCCGCCCACAGCACGGTCGACGAGATCCGCGAGTTCATCGGCGCCGACAGCCTCGCGTACCTCTCCCTCGAAGGCATGCTCGCCTCCGTGAGCGGTCCTCCCGATTCCTACTGCACCGCGTGCTGGACCGGGGAGTACCGGGTCCCCATCTCCCCCTTCGACACCCGGCAGGCGGAGCTGTTTCCGATCCGGGTGGAGGGGGAGTAGCGGATTCGTCCGGCGTGTCGTAAACTGGAGACGCGATAGCCGTAGAGACACGCGCACCCGGTTCCAGATATCCCAAAGAGGAACTCGCCCGACGGGGCGATGAGATCTATGAGCGCGACATCTCCCCCCTCCTGAAGGGGGAGGATGCGGACAAGTTTGTCCTCATCGATACCGAGAGCGGTGATTATGAGATCGATGCCGATGAGATAGCGGCATCGGACCGTCTGCGCGCTCGCCGGCCCGATGCGCAGGTCTGGTTCCGACGGTCGGCTCCCGCTACACCCGCCGTTTTGGCCGCCGCCATACTCTGGAGATAGGTCCCCAATGATCCAGGGCGAAGTCACCGATGAGAAGGAAGCCATCCTTCACCTCGTGCTTCTCGACCAGCGAGACAGGCACTGAACGCGGAGGCAGTCATCGATACCTGCTACACCGGGGCTCTTACCCTTCCACCAGACCTGATCGCCAAGCTCAGGCTCCCGCTCACCGGAAAGGCTGTCGGCGTGCTAGCGGATGGAAGCGAGATCAGATGCGGGATCTATGAGGGGACCGTGAGATGGGGTGGGCAACCGCTCCAGATCACGATCGATGCTGTGGATTCTGGTCCTCTTCTCGGCATGGGCCTGCTCTACGGTTCAGAGTTGACGATCGAGGTGATCGAAGGCGGCAGCGTCCTTGTCCGGGATCTACCCCTCTCCTAGGCCGAGGCATTGACGGGATCTGGGCTAGACTTTCCCCGCCTTGACCAGCCACCTAGACACCGACTCCGTCCGCTCCTACCTCCTCGATCTCCAGGACCGCATCTGCGCGGCTCTCGAGGCGGAGGACGGCAACGCCCGATTCGAAGAGGACCTGTGGGAGCGTCCCGAGGGGGGAGGCGGGCGGTCGCGGGTGCTCTCCGAGGGTGCGGTCCTGGAGAAGGGGGGAGTGGGATTCTCCCACGTCTTCGGCCCGGGCCTCCCCGCCTCGGCCACGGCCCACCGGCCGGAGCTCGCGGGCCGGAGCTTCCAGGCCCTGGGGGTCTCCCTCGTCTTCCACCCGCACAACCCCTACGCTCCCACGACGCACATGAACGTCCGCTTCTTCGTCGCGGAGAGGGAGGGAGTCGAGCCCGTCTGGTGGTTCGGCGGCGGCTTCGACCTCACGCCCTACTACGGCTTCGAAAGTGATGCGGTCCACTGGCACCGCACGGCCCGGGAGGCGTGCGCCCCGTTCGGCGAGGACGTCTATCCCCGCTTCAAGAGGTGGTGCGACGAGTACTTCTTCCTCCGCCACCGCAACGAGCCCCGCGGCATCGGCGGCATCTTCTTCGACGATCTGAACGAGTGGGGCTTCGAGCGCTGCTTTGCGTTCCTGCGCAGCGTAGGGGATCACCTCCTCCCGGCGTACCTGCCGATCCTCCGCCGCCGCAAGGACATGCCGTACGGCGAGCGGGAGCGGGATTTCCAGCTCTACCGCCGGGGGCGCTACGTGGAGTTCAACCTCGTCTGGGACCGGGGCACCCTCTTCGGCCTCCAGACCGGCGGGCGGACGGAATCGATCCTCATGTCCCTCCCCCCGCTCGTGCGCTGGCGCTACGACTGGCGCCCCGAGCCGGGCACCCCCGAAGCCCGTCTCTACAAGGACTTCCTCCACCCTCGGGAGTGGGCGGAGGGGGGTTAGGCCCGGATCGCCCCCACCTCCCGCGCCTGGATCGCGATCTCCCCGGGCTTGCAGAACTCCATCTCGGTGAGCCGGCGGTGCATCTCGAGGACGCCGGGGAGGCTCCCCCGGACCGTCCCACTCGCCTGGTACACGTAGTCGTGGACCGGGGCGTACAGCTCGACTCCCTTGGCCTCCGGCTCGACGGTCTCCGATTCCTGGAGGTCCTCCAGGGAGATCCCCGGCGGCAATGCGTCGTGCAGGGCGTCCTTGATCGCCCGCGCCACGTCCCGGGCGTAGGCCTTGGACTCGAAGGGGAAGCTGCCGCTCTCCACTTCCCGCAGGCGCTCCAAGTGGAGATCGGAGTGTCCCGCCAGGGCTTCCACCAGCTTGCGGGCATGGTCGCCCGGGGAGAAAAGCAGGTGATGGGTCTTCGCTCCGAGGACGTCGAGGATGCGTTCCGAGAGCGATTCGGACGCGAGCCGGAGCTCCGAGCCCAGGACGGCTTGCCCGTCCTCCACCGCCCGCTGGCCGGCCAGGAACTCTTCCAGCGCCTGCTCGCTCCCCTCGATCGACAGCTCGTACCACCTGCTCATCACGCCGTCTCCTACAGAAAGAAGATCCAGGTGGCCAGGGCGAACACCGGGATCAGCACGGCCCCAGAGTACAGCATGTATCCGAAGAACGAAGGCATTTCGATGCCCGCCTCCTCGGCGATGGATTTGACCATGAAGTTCGGGGCGTTACCGATGTAGGTGTTGGCCCCCATGAACACGGCGCCGGTGGAGATCGCCTTCAGGAAAGCCTCGTTGTTCCGGATCAGCAGATCGATCGCCTCGCGCTCGGGCACTCCGGGGGAGAGCCGACCCAGGGCGGTGGAGAGGAACGTCAAGTAGGTGGGGGCGTTGTCCAGGAACGAGGACAGAGCGCCGGTGGCCCAGAAGAAATGGGCCGGCGTCTGGACCGCCTGGATCAGCGCCGCGAGCGCCCCCCGCTCGCCCGCCTTGAGGATGGCCAGTGCGGGGATGATCGTGGCGAAGATCGCCGCGAAGAGGATCGCTACCTCCTTGATCGGCGCCCAGGAGTAGCCGTTGGCCTTGCGGATCTCTTTGGAGGTGCTCCACCAGGACCCGGCCAGCATGAGTAGAAGAAAGACGTCCCGCGCCAGGTTCTGAATCCCCTGGTGGACCCCGAGGATCTCCACCTCGCCGGGATGCCAGAGGCCGGAGACGATCACCGCCGCGAGCACTCCCAGGAGGAAGAGGAAGTTGTGGGCCCCCTGGATGCGCAGGGGCTCCCGCTCCACCTCCGGGCGCCGCCGCACCACCTCGTCCTCCCGCTTCCACAGGAAGGCATCCACGGCCAGAGAGGCGAGGAGGACGAGAACACCCACGAAGAGGAACTCGGCCGTGAGCCTGAACGTCCAGAAGAACGGCACGCCGTGGAGGAACCCGAGGAAGAGCGGCGGGTCTCCGAGCGGCGTCAGAGATCCTCCGATGTTGGCCACCAGGAAGATGAAGAAAACGACCGTGTGCGCTTTGTAGCGCCGGTCGGCGTTGGCCCGGAGCAGCGGCCGGATCAGCAGCATGGCGGCGCCCGTCGTGCCCACCCAGGAGGCGATCACCGTCCCGACCGCCAGGATCCCCGCGTTGACCAGGGGCGTGCCGCGCAGGGCCCCCCGGATGTAGATCCCCCCTCCGATCGTGAACAGCGCGGCGAGCAGGATGATGAACGGGATGTAGTCGACCACGGCGACGTGGGCGATCTCATAGAGAGCTTCCCCGCCGTAGACCAGAAGGAACGGGACCACCAGGACGAGCCCCCAGAAAAGGGCCACCTTCGGATAGTGGTGGTGCCAGAACCGCGGGGCGATCAACGGGAACAGGGCGATGGACAGCAGGATGCCTGCAAACGGGACCACGCTCCACGCCGGCAGCACTGTGCCGAGCTCGGGCATCAGAAGCCTCCTTCTCGCTCCAGGCGATGGGCCGGGAGCGGCCATTCTAGCCGAGGAGGCTCGCTGAAAACGGCTGGCGAAACGGAGCTGAGGCGCCCCCTCTTCCCCGCTACTGCATGTACCCGAGCGAGCGAAGCTCCCTGAGCTCCTCTTCTCCGGGCAAGGCCCTGCCGGGAGAGGCGGGGGCGAGCCAGCGGCGCCGGTAGGGCTCGGCGTGGGCCCGGTAGCGGGCCAGCAGCTCGGGCTCCCGGGCAGCGAGGTTCAGGAGCTCGTCCGGGTCCCGGCGGAGGTCGTACAGCTCCTCCCCTTCCGGCATCAGGATGTGGCCCGCCCACCAGGGCGAGCTCCAGATGTACTTGTGCTCCGCCGTCCGCACCGCGAAGAGGCTCTTCCCGCCGGGGATCTCCCCGGGGAAGACGGCGGCGAGGACGGGCGCTGCGGGGTTTCCGGCCCCCTGGAGGTCGCGGAGGAAGGAGACGCCGTCCATTCGGCGGGGGGCCCGCAGTTCCAGGACCTCGCGGATGGTGGGCGCGACGTCCGCCAGGCCGGCGATCCGGGAGATCCGGCGGCCCGCCCAGCGTCCCTCGGGGAACCGCAGGATGAGGGGCACCCGCAGCGTGGGCTCGTGGAGCGAGGCGGCGTGATTGAAGTAGTAGCCGTGCTCGGTCAGGCTCTCGCCATGGTCGGAAGTGAGGACGACCAGGGTCCTTTCCAGGAGCCCCAGATCCCGGACCAGGGCGAGGAGCCGGCCCGCCTCCCGGTCGGCGTAGGCGACCTCGGCGCCGTAGAGCGCCCGCAGGGTCCGCACCTCCCGGGGATCGGCGAGAAACTCCCGGCGCTTCCCCACCGGCACCGCGTACCAGTCGCCCCGGTACGGACCAGGCCCCCCGGGTGCGAACCGGCGGACGAAGTCCGGGGGCGGCAGATACGGTCCGTGGGGGTCCCACAGGTGGACCCAGAGGAAGAAGGGCCCCGCTGTCCCATTCCTGCGCAGCCAGTCCGAGGCGGCGCGGACGGTGCGCTCGCCGTTCCTCTCCCGCCAGGCCAGGGGCTTGCCCATCTCGCGCAGGGGCAGGCGGACCAGGCTGGTGCCCAGGATCGGCTCCGGCACGAGGGGGACGCGGCTGAAGTCGTCGTCGTAGAGCTGGAATCTCTCGAAGAGGGGAGAGACGCGGCTCTTCAAGGTGAAGCCGGCGACGAAGGCGGCCGTCCGGTAACCGCGGTCTGAGAGCACCTCCGGGAGGGTGCGGACTCCGGGCCGGAGCGGCATGGGAAGGTTGAGCAGCAGGCCGTGGTTCGCGGGCTGGAGCCCGGTCAGGAGAGTCGCATGCGAGGGAGCGGTGAGCGGGATCGGGCTGATGGCGGTCTCCACCAGAACCCCCTCCCCGGCCAGGGCGTCGAAGGTGGGGGTGGGCACGGTGCCGCCGTAGCTGCCCATGTGGTCCGCCCGCAGGGTGTCCACGGTGATCAGGAGAACGTTGATCTCCCTTCCCGCTGCGGCGGCCGTCCGGTCTCCCGGGACCGCTACGGTCAGGAGCGCCAGGGTGGAAGCGGCTCCCGCGACGGCCGGTCGCCAGCCTAGGCGTCCACTCGCGCCCAGAAGCAGGACCATCGTGGGGGCCAGGAGCGCCGGAGCGAGGAGCAGCACACCTTCAGAACCGATCCCGTGCGCGAAGGCCGGACGCGACCGGGTGAGGACGCCCGCGAGGAAGAACCCGGCCAGGTTGGCGGCCGCCCAGATCCCGGGCTCTCGCAGGACCCGCAGGCGCCGGGCCGTCCAGGAGAGGCCGAGGAACGCCAGGGCCGCGGCGAGAAGGGCGAGGACCACGCGCGGGAGGGAGGCGGCACCATCCCCTCCGGACGCCACCTCGAGCCAGGCTCCCGCCGCCGCAGCGCCCGCTGGAGCCCAGATCCGGCCCGGCCCGGGTTTACCCCGGGAGACGCGGGCCAGGGTTCCGCACACCCAGGTGGCGACCAGCCCCAGCAGCGCGTACCCATACCAGGAGAAAGCGAGGAAGCGGAGCTGGGAAGAAACCGGCAGGCGCTCCAGGAGATGTCCCACTCCGGGAACCTGAAAGAAACCGAAGAGGGCTCCTACCAGAAGCCCAAGTATCAAATCCTTCCCCCCTCCCGCCCATGCCTCGGAACGAGAGAGCCGGATACGCATGGCCAAAGACCTCCCGGTCGTTGAACAGTGTTCAAACACATGCAGGGAGCGCGCCAGATCCCGCCCTCTCCGGGTCCATTGTTTCCCGGGCGTCGTTCTGGTATCTTCACGTCCTCTAAGAATCAGAGTCTTTTTGACCGCCGGAGCCGTCGTGGTCTGTGCGGCTGCCTCGCCAGCCCACAGTGGTACGGAGGATGACCACGGCCGCGCCGCGGCACGAGGAGGGAAGGGTCATGCCGTCAGGTGCTACGGTGCCGAAGTCGAACTGGTGGATGTACCACGGGGATCCCGCTCATACGGGATACGTCTCGGGAAGCAACATCGACCGCGGCAACGCCGGGAAGCTCGAGCTTCTCCACTCGCTCCAGCTCGGCGGGCCGGTCGTCTCGGTCCCGGCGATCGTCGACGGCTACGTCTTCGTGGGCCTCGCCAACAGCCACGAGGCCGAGAACGCCAACGGCGGAGCCCTCTACAAGATCGACGTGGCGACCGGCGCCATCGCGGCGAAGTTCCTGTGGAACCTCGGCTGCGACCTGCCGGACGGCCACGGCTTCGCCGGCATGGGCTGCACCCCGGCGGTCGTGGTCCCCCCGGGGGAGACCCTCGACCAGGGGCGGGTGTACTTCTCCGCCTTCAACGGCAAGGTCTACTGCCTGAGCGCCGCCGATCTCCAGCAGATCTGGGTGCTCGACCTGCGGCACCAGGATCTCGAGAAGAACCAGCCGGTGACCAACGTCCTGGGGACGATGGAGAAGCCGGTCGACTGTCCGGGGTTCCAGCCGTCGGACTGTCCGCGGACCAACGTCATCCCGGAGGGCTGTACGACCTACTCGCCCGCCGCCGGCTGGTCGTCGCCGGTCTACGCCAACGGCAGGATCTACGTCGGCATCGGCGAGGGCGAGAACCCCTACCTCTACAGCTTCGTCTTCTGCATCGACGCCCAGAGCGGCAAGGTCGTCTGGGTGTTCTGCACCTGCCGTTTCGAGGCGGGGCGGGACAACCGGCCGAACGAGCTGCCGAAGGAGGTCGTCTACCCGGTGACCGATCCCCCCGGCTTCACGATCTATGACGGGGAGCCGGTCGTCCGCGGCTGCTCGGTCTGGTCGTCGATCGCCTACGACGAAGGTCTCGGCCGGATCTTCTGCGGCATGGGCAACGCAGTGCCGGACGGAGCGCTGCCGACTGCCGGCTATTCGAACGGGGTGATGGCGCTCGACGCGGCGAACGGCACCTTTGCAGGCTACTTCCAGGTGCCGGCGGCGAGCAACTACCGGCCGTCGGACAACGACATCGACGTGGGCGCGTCGCCGACGCTCTTCCGGCGCAGCGGGGTGGACAACCAGTGGCCGGGGACGAACCCGACGATCGACCGGACGATCCTCGGCTTCGGCTGCAAGAACGGCTCGTACTTCCTGCTCGATGCGGCGAGCATGCAGCTCATCAGTTGGCGCCAGTTGCTGCCCTACTACAACAACGGGCTCCAGATCCCGACGGTCGATCCGCACCAGGGCACGACCCAGGACGCGAGCGCCGAGCCGGGCGTGCACGCGCCGCTCAACCCGCAGGTGACGAACGCCGAGTCGAACGCGACGCTGGGGGAGTGCTATCACGGGACGTACAGTTGCGCCGCGGTCTCGTTCGGAACGGGCCCCGGCCAGGCGCGGCTGTTCATCGGCATGGGCGGGGCCGACTACAACTTTGTCGCCTCCGGCATCGACTTCGAGTCGACGCCGTTCATGCGCGCCATCGACTGGAACACGATGGCCGACGTCTGGCCGTTCGACGACAACGACCCGAAGCGCTATGCCAAGGCGTGCCCGCCGATGTACACGAACGCCGGCGAGTGCGGGCTGAGCTCGCCCGCGGTGGTCAACGACGTGGTCTTCTGCACCACCTCCAAGGTCTCCATCTACGCGTTCGACACCCGGGACGGCACCTGCCTGTGGTCGTTCGACATGGGCTCCCGCACCCAGGGCTACAACGGCGGCTACGGCTTCAGCATGGGGCCGGCCGTGTGGGGCGACTACGTGGTCGCCGGCGCGCTCGTGATGGGTCTCGACGGCGGCATCCTCGAGATCTTCGGATTCAAGGGGGACGGCGCCGCGCCCGCGCAGACCCAAACGGGAGGATAGAACGCCATGGCCGACCCGCAAGACCAGAAGCAGGCACCCGTCTCGTTCGCCAACGACCTCGCGCCGCTGCTGCAGCAGTTCAGGGGGCAGATGATGTGGCGGTTCGACCTGACGTCCTACGACGACGTCGTGGCGAACTCCGCCGCGATCTATGACCGGATCAAGAACAAGGGGATGCCGCCGCCGCCGTTCCCGCCGCTGAGCGACGCGCAGATCGCGATGTTCGGCGCCTGGATCGATCAGGGTTTCCCACGCTAGGCCATCTCACGGAGGTTTTGTCATGACTCATCGCAAGAGGTCCCGCGCTCTGCTCGCGGTCCTGGGAAGCGCCGCCGCCCTGATGGCCGTGGCCACGACCGTCGCCGGCCGGCAGGACCCGGCCCCGGCGCAGACGGCTCCGGCGGCCCCCGCCATCCCGCCGCCTCCGCCTCCGAGCTTCAGCGGCAACATCCCGCTCAGCGTGAGCATCCCGTCCGGGGTGACCACTCCCGAGCAGGCGCGGCCGTTCTTCGATACGTTCTCCTGGCAGTCGTTCGTGGCCCTGAGCTGGCCTGCGGCGCCGAACGGCCCGCGCGGCACGCCCGACCAGCCGAACAACCCCGCGGTCTTCCTGAACGCCGCCGCCGGGGGCCAGCCCGTGGTCTGGGGCACCTACAAGGAGGACTTCGAGCTCTTCGATCAGGGCAACAACCGGCCCACGCCGTGGGAATCCACCACGGTTCCGGTCAACCCCTGCGGCAACACGCCGATGAGCCCGGGCCAGAAGGTCTTCGTCCGCTACACCAAGGGAGACGACGTCGCGAAGATCGACAACGAGGCTTTCTCCTATCCGCTGATCGATCAGCAGCTCAACTATGCGGTCTTCGAGGTCCGGTTCAACCAGACCCAGTACGACTTCATCCGCGGCTCCGACAACGATCCGAAGTCCTGGCTCTATCTGGTGAAGAACCTGGCGGCCAGGGAGCCTCTCCAGATGCCGGCGAGCAGCCCGCCGTCCACCCAGGGAGCACTGATGGTCAAGGCCTCCTGGAAGGTGCTCACCCCCGGCGTGGACGATGCGAGCCGCTTCTATGCGGTGGACTCGCTGGTCTATGATCCCACGGCGAAGACGCAGAAGTGCACGGCCCAGAAGGTGGGGCTGGTGGGCTTCCACATCGTCCAGAAGCTCAAGGATTTTCCGGAGTGGATCTGGACCACCTTCGAGCAGGTGGACAACGTGCCCGCGGCCGGCGATTCCGCGGGCAAGCGCTACTCGTTCAACAACGGCACGAACGATCCGCAGACGATCGGCGGCTACGCGAACCGGCCGCCGACCATGGCGCCGAACCTCCAGCCCAAGGACCAGCGCAAGCCGGTCCAGGTCACGCGTCTCAATCCGATCCCGGACAGCACCGCCGCGCTCAACAAGACGTGGCAGCAGGCCCTGAACAAGACCGTCTGGCAGTATTACCAACTCGTCTTCACCCAGTGGCCCACCCAGCCGCAGAGCTTCAAGACCCTGGAGGCCGGCGGGATCTATCCCCAGGATTCGGGGGGCGCGTTCCCGGTCAACGGCGTGACGAACACGGTGATGGAAACCTATTTCCAGTCGCAGAGCGATGCGGCGGGCGCGGGGGGAAACAGTTGCATGAGCTGCCACTACCAGGCCGGCCAGGCGGACTACAGTTGGACTCTGCTGCGCGGTGCGCACTGATCCGACGGAGAGACGAGAGATGACCCAGCCTGCGAACGGTTCGTCCGGTTGGTGGATGTATCACGGTGACGCGGAGCACACCGGGTTCGTGAGCGACAGCCCAATCAACAGCTCGAACGCCGGGAGGCTCGCGGTCTTCAAGGAGCTCCAGCTCGACGGCCCCGTGCTCTCGACCCCCGCCATCGTGGACGGCTTCGTCTACGTCGGTGTGGCCAACGCGCATGGCGCGGCGAGCTCGAACGGCGGCTCGTTCTACAAGATCGAGCTCGCCACCGGCACCATCGCCGCCACCTTTCACTGGGACATCGCAGCCCAGGACCGCGACACCCACGGCTTCTGCGGCATGGGGTGCACCCCGGCCGTCGCCGACGGCAAGGTGTACTTCGTGGCCTTCAACGCCAAGCTCTACTGCCTCGACCAGCAGACGCTCCAGCCGCTCTGGATCACCGATCTGCGCTATGCAGACCCGCTGCACAACCAGCCGGTGACCAACACCCTCGGGATGGAGAGCCCGAATCATCCGCCCGTCGCCGGCTGGTCCTCGCCGCTGGTGGTGGGCGACCGGGTCTACACGGGCATCGGCGAAGGGGAGAACCCGGAAGCCTACAGCTTCGTCTATTGCCTCGACACCAACACCGGCAACGTCGTCTGGCTCTTCTGCACGAACCAGTTTGAGGCGGGGCAGCCCAACAAGCCCAACCAGGTCCCCTCCCGGGTCGTCCACGGCACGCCGCCCGGCTTCACCGTGGTCCACGCCCGGCCGATCACCCTGGGATGCTCGGTCTGGGGCGGCATCGCGTACGACAAGATCTTGAACCGGCTCTACTGCCCCACGGGAAACCCCTCGCCGGATGGCCCCTTACCGACCCTCGGCTACTCGAACGGGCTCCTGGCGCTCGACGCGAGCACTGGAGACTTCATAGGCTTCGTCCAGTTCCCCGCGGAGAGCAGCTACCGCCCCTCGGACGTCGACGTGGACGTGGGCGGCGCGCCCACGCTGTTCACCAACGAGACCGGGCGCCGCCTGGTGGCCCTCGGCTGCAAGAACGGCGGCTTCATGACCCTGGACGCCGGCACCCTCGAAATCGTCAAGCTGCGCCAGCTCCTGCCGGTCACGACCGGAGGCCAGCAGTTCCCCGCCGTGGATCCGCACCCTCCGGCCGACGAGCAGAACCAGATGAACCCGCGCGTGACGAACGAGGCGTCCAACTCCCAGCGAAACCAGGGCGAGAACTACACCGGCACCTACAGCACGCCGGCCGTCCACCCGGGCCTGCGCCGGCTGTTCCTCGGCATCGGAGGCAAGAATTACGGCACGGCCTCGCCGGGCATCGACACGGACACGACGCCCTTCCTGCGTGCCATGGACTGGACCACGCTGGACGACGCCTGGCCCATGGACGGCGGCGATCCGCCCCGCTACGTCAACGGCCGTCCTCCGTTCTACACCAACGGCACCGAGTCGGGTCTGAGCGTGCCGGCCGTGGTCAACGATGTGGTTCTGATGGCCACCACCTGGATCAGCGTCTACGCCTTCTCGGCGGCGGACGGAACGCTCCTCTGGCAGGACCAGCTCGGCCGGCAGAGCGGCGGCTACAACGGCGGCTACGGCTACTGCATGGGGCCGGCGGTGTGGCAGGGCTACGTGGTGGCGGGTGCCCTGGTCTACGGCCGGGACGGCGGCATCCTGCGGATCTACCGGCTGCAGGAGTGACGAGGACGATGACCGCGGTCTTCCTGCTGGGTCTCCTCGTCGGCCTCGACAACCTCCAGGTCGGGGCCGCTCTGGGCATGGTGCGGATGAGCGCGGCAAGGCGCTGGGCCTTCGCCGGCGCCTTCGCTCTGTGCGAGACCGCCATGCCGCTGGCGGGTCTCGCGCTGGGCCATGCCGTGGCGGACCTCTCCAGCTCCTGGGCCGGTCCCTGGGCCGAGGGGATCGGCGTCGCCGTTCTGGCGCTCTGCGGCCTCTCGATCATCGTTCTGTCGCTGCGCGGCAACGACGCCGAGACGATCGCCGGCGGCCGCCTGACCCTGGCCGGCCTTCCCCTGTCGCTCTCTCTAGACAACCTGGCGGCTGGCGTGGGGCTCGGGTCTCTGGGCTTCCCGGTGATCGCCTCGGCCCTCGTGATCGGAGTGGTCAGCGGCTCGCTCTGCGCCGTGGGTCTCTTCGCCGGCACGCAGCTCCGGCGGTGGATTCCGGAGCGGGCGGAGCTGTGGAGCGGCGTCTACCTGCTGGCCCTGGCCGTGGTCCGGCTGCTGGAGGTCGCATGAGCGCAACGCCGCAGCTCGTGGCGCAGGGGCTGGATTTCCCCACCAGCCTCTCTTTCGACGCAGAGGGGACGCCCTGGGTCGCCGAGTCCGGTCTCCCCTTCGCCGGGGCAACGCCCGGAGGGCGGATCGTGCGGATCGGTCCGGACGGGCGGACGGAGCCTCTCCTCGGCGAGCTGCGCTGGCCGGTCAACGGCCTCTGCTTCCATGACGGCGGCTTCTTCATCGCCGAGGGCGGATACCCGGGCCGGATCAGCCGCTGGACTCCGGGCAGCGGGCGGGAGACGGTCCTCGACGGCCTGCCGGGCCTGGGAAATTACCACACCAACATGACGGTGGTGGGGCCGGACGGCTGGCTCTACTTCTCCCAGGGCGCGCTGACCAACAGCGGCGTGATCGGGCTGGACGCCTACGAGCTCGGCTGGCTGCGGCGGCTGCCGCACAACCACGACGCCCCGGGGTACGACGTGACCCTGGCCGGCCTGAACCTGGAGACCGAGAATCCGCTGGGCTCGAACGGCGACCGGCGGGTGCGGACCGGAGCGTTTTCCCCGTTCGGAGTCGAGACGCGGCCGGGGCAGCGGATCGAGGGCCGGGTCCCCTGCACGGCCTCGGTGATGCGCTGCCGTCCCGACGGCTCGGGCCTCGAGCTCGTGGCCTGGGGTCTGCGCAACGCCTATGGCCTCCTCTTCCTGCCGGACGGCCGCCTGCTGGCGACCGATCAGGGGGCGGACGACCGCGGCAGCCGGCCGATCGGCAACGCGCCGGACCTGCTCTTCGAGGTGCGGCCGGGAGCCTGGTACGGCTGGCCGGACTTCGTGGGGCGCATGCCCGTGACCGACCCGCGTTTCCGGCCGGAGCGCGGGCCGGCTCCGGAGCGGTTGCTGGCGAACCACGGCGAGCTCCCGGCGCCGGAGCCGCCGCTCCTGGAATTCGCGGTCAACGCGGCGGCGACCAAGATGGACCGCATCCCCGAGGGCGCCTCCCGCTGGCCCGGGCAGATCCTCGTGGCGCTGTTCGGCGACGAGCGCCCGATGACCGGACCCGCGGGGCCGCGGATCGGACGGTCTCTGGCGCGGATCGATCCGTCCCGCTGGTCGCTCCACCCGCTCACGGCCGGTCCGTTCCGCCGGCCCATCGACGTGCGCTTCCACCCGTTGGAAGGCATGGTCTACGTTCTGGATTTCGGAGAGTTCGAGATGGGCCCCGGCGGGGTGGAAGCAGAGGCCGGCTCTGGCGCGCTCTGGAAGATCCCGCTGGAGGTCCTCTGAGGAGAGCCCATGAGACAGCCCGTGCAGCACCGGCAAGCCTCCGCGGCGGCTCAGCAGGCCAGGGCCCGGCAGCCCGAGGTCTCCTTCGCCGAGGACATCCGCCCGCTCTTCCAGCAGTTCATGGGGCCGATGATGTGGCGGTTCGACCTCACCTCCTACGACGCCGTGAAGGCCAACGCCCAGACCATCTACGACCGCATCTCCAGCAAGGACAACCCCATGCCTCCACCCCCGTTCCCGCCGCTCTCGGAGGCGCAGATCGAGTCCTTCCGGGCCTGGATGAACGCGGGCTATCCCCCCTGAGGCTGGGCGGGGAGCGCTGGGAGAAGAGGGCCGGTCCAGCGGATCGGGATCACGGCTCTGCTTTCTTTTCCTCGCCGGCCTGGACGGCATCGGTCAGCCGCCGGGTGAATTCGGCGAGAGGCGTCCCCGCCGCGGGCTCGACGCAACCGCCTGATTGGAAGATCGCGCCCTTCTCGATCCTCACCGCGTAGGAGCCGCAGACGGACACGTGGTAGATCCTGGTTTCCTTGCCATCCTCGCGCAGGATGTGGCTCAAGCGGAGGGCGAGGAGCCAATCGGTGAACGGCTGAAAGTGGGAGGCATACAGCCGGAGTGACATGCCGTCGTCCCCCTCGATGACGACGAAATCCGCCGGGGGCTCCCCCTTGAACACCTCGAAAATTCGAATCTTCGCGTACCGCGGCGCCCCGTTCCCCCACGTCCCCACGAGCTCCTCCGGCATGCCGCGAACGACGAGGTCCGCCTTGACGGCGTTCTCCAGAAACGACCCCTGGCAAGGACAACTGCTCGCGCCCGACCTCGCGGGAAGTCCTGCCAGTGCGAGGAGCAGCAGTCCGATGGTGAGGCTCCGGTGCATCTCCCTACCTCCTCCAGGCTCCGATAGATTCGGAGAGGCCCCGCTGCAAGCCCCACGCCCGAGCTTTCGGGGGTCTTAGAGAGGATGGTTTGACCTCTGGAGAGGACGTTGGGCGTCTCCCGGGCTCGACATGGACATGTTGTCCAGGCAAGATGTCCATGTTGGGAGGCCACGATGAACTGGAACATCGCCGACGCCAAGCAGAAGTTCTCGGAGCTCATCCAGGCGGCCGAGAACGAGCCCCAGTGGATCTACAACCGCGACAGGCTGGTCGCCGCCGTCGTCCCTGCGGAGGCTTTGCAGGAGTTTCTGGCCTGGCGAGGCGAGAGAGAGAGCCCTTCCCTGGGCGAGGCCTTCGACGAGCTGCGCCGGATCTGCCAGGAAGAGGGCTACACCTTCGAAATTCCGCCGCGGCAGGAGCGGCCGAACCCCTTCCCCGATGCTCTCGACGACCTTTCTGTGTGACACGAACATCCTCAGCGAGCTGGTGAGGAAGCGGCCGGACCCTGGAGTCGACCGGTGGGCGCGGATGACGAGGAGGATCGCCACCAGCTCCATCACGGTCGAAGAGATCTTTTTCGGTCTCGCCTGGAAACCACATCCACGAATCCGAAGCTGGTTCGAAGGGTTCTGGAGACCTATTGCGAGGTTCTCCCGGTGACCGCTGAGATCGCCAAGCGAGCCGGGGAGCTGAGAGGCGAGAGGCAGGCCCGCGGTGACATCCGGTCGCAGGCCGACATGATGATCGCCGCCACGGCCCAGATGCACCAGTTGACGCTCGTCACGAGGAACGTGCGATACTTCCTGGACTGCGGAATTCCGCTCCTGAACCCGTTCCGGGACCCCTGAGGGACTGGGGCCTCACTCCACCCAATACGTGATTCCGTCCGTCCGCCCCAGATCGTCCGTCACCACGAGCCGGTGCTCGCCGGGGACGGGGGAGAGGAACCGGGGCTCGGGCGCGGTCGGCGAGGTGGTGGCGACCAGGGCGCCGTCCTGGTACCAGAAGAGGCGGTTGGCCCCGGCGCTCGCCTGGGCGACCAGGGGGATGCGCTGGAACTCGGGAGGAGCGTCCCGGCGCAGGCGGTATGGGGTCGTCGGATCCGGGGAGACGATCCTGGGGGGCTCGCCCGCGGGGATGCCCTGGCACTCCGGGGAGACGGGGGGGAGGCTGGCCACGGTGGTCCCCTGGGAGCGCCACCAGGCGATCAGCTCGGGCGGGTAGACGGTGAGAAGCCGGAACTCATGGGGGCGCCTCTCCAGGCAGTCCCCCGAGGCCAGGAGGTGCCCGGTCTCGCGATCCACGAGGACCCGCTGGTGGAGCGCGCAGCTCGCGAAACGGGACCTTCCCGGCAGGTAGGTCACCTTGATCCGCTTGGGACAGAAGGGGCCGGGGAGCTCGTGGCTGCCGGCGCAGACCTCGATGCGGTCCAGGTCGAGCCCCTCGGGTTTGGCGGGGGCGTCCCCCCCGGGCTCGATGGCACGGAAGAGGTCGAAGAGAAGGGGGCCGGCATGCTGGCTGCCGGCGATCCCCTTGCGGGGCCGGCCGTCGAAGTTGCCCACCCAGACGCCGATGGTGTAGCGCCGGGAGTAGCCCACGGCCCAGGCGTCCCGGTGGCCGTAGGAGGTGCCGGTCTTCCAGGCCACGGCCGGCACACCCACGGTCAGGTCCCAGGCCTCGGGGAAGTCCGGCCGGCGGACGTCCATCAGGATCTCGGTGAGGACGCGGGCCGATTCGGGAGAGAGGAGCCGGGCCGAGGAGGTCATGGGCTCCACGGTCCGGCTCTTCGGGCCGTCCGTCTCCAGGACCCGGAAGGGCCGGTGCACGCCCCCTTCGGCCAGGGTGGCATAGAGGTTCGCGAGGTCGAGGAGCGTCACCTCGCCTGCCCCGAGGATCAACGGAAGGCCATAGTGATCCGCCCCCTTGTCCAACGTCGTGAGGCCGCCGCGCAGGAGGAGGCGGTGGAAGTCGGAGAGGCCGACCTCGGACAACAGCCGGACGGAGCAGGCGTTGAGCGAGAGGATCAGCGCCTCCCGCACGGTCACCCGGCCGCGGTACCGGTCGTCGTAGTTTTCGGGCACGTACCCGGAGAAATCGGTGGGGACATCCAGGAGATACGTCGCCGGGACGACCCGGCCCTGGTCCATGGCCATGCCGTAGAGGAAGGGCTTGAGGGTGGAGCCGGGGGAGCGCCGGGCGAGTGCGCCGTTCACCTGGCCGTCGAAGTAGGTCTCCAGGAATCCGGCCGAGCCGGCGAGGGCTCGCACGGCCCGGGAGTCGTTCTCGATCACCACCACGGAGGCGTTGCCGATCCCCTCGGCGCGCAGCGTCCGGATCCGCCCCCCCACGGCACCTTCGACCACACGCTGGAGCCCGCGGTCCAGGGTGGTCCGCAGGCGGGTTGCGGACGGGACTTGGGCCGCCACCATCTCGGAGAAGTGGGGGGCCGCGAACGCCGGCTTGCGGCGGGAGGACGGCAGCGGCTGGCGCAGGGCGTCCTCGATCTCCCGGGGAGAGAAGACGCCCCGGGCCGCGAGTTGGTGGAGCACCCGGTCCCGAGCCGCGTGGGCCGTCCGGGGGTTGCGCGTCGGGTCGTAGCGGACAGGCGAGCGGGGCAGGGCCGTGAGGAGCGCGACCTCGCCGAGGGAGAGCTGGTCCGGTTGCTTGCCGAAGTAGAACCACGCCGCCGCCGCCACCCCCTCGACATTGCCGCCGTAGGGGGTCAGGTTCAGGTAGATCTCCAGGAGCTCGTTCTTCGAGAACCGCCGCTCGAGCTGGAGAGCGCGGAAGCTCTCCCGGATCTTGGACGCGAACGTCCGCGGCCCCGGCTCGGCCATGCGGGCGATCTGCATGGGGATGGTGGACGCCCCGGAGACGATTTCGCCGCTCCGCAGGTTGGACCACGCCGCCCGTGCCACCGCCAGGGGGTCCACCCCGGGATGATCCCAGAACCGCCGGTCCTCCGAAGCCACAAGGGCCCGGGGCAGCTCGGGCGAGAGCTCGTCGAGCCGGACGGGAAAGCGCCAGCGCTGGTCCGCCGGAAGGAAGAAGCGGAGGGGCTCGCCCGCGCGGTCCTCGACGATCACGGCGGGCGGGCGGCGGAGGTCTTCCCAGGGGAAGGGGAAGAGACGGTCGAGAACGGCGAGCCAAAGGAAAGGGCCCGCCAGGAGAATGGCGGCGGCGAGGGCCAGAGCCAGACGCCTGCGGCGCGGAAGGTCCATTTATCGCTCTTCGAGGACCAGGGCCGCGATCGCCGCCTGTCCCCGCCTTCTGCCGTCGGAGGGGACGACGCGGCAGGTCACCCTGTCTTTCGGCTGCGCGGTGCCAGCGGGCAGGAGGTCGGTGAGGGCGGCGCTCGTCACAGAGCGGACCGGGCGGCCGTTGACCTTCCACTCATACCGGTAGCTCACGATGTCGAAGTCCGGGTCCTCCGAGATCAGCGAGGTGCGGACCGCACAGGTCATGACCTTGCCGACTTGCGGGCGCGGCGGATCGAGACGGACGGTGATCCGGTTCGGCGGCCGGTTGGCGATCTGCCGCGGGTTGGTTCCCACCTGGAACGGAGCGTCCACGAGCCGGGCGCCGTTGACATCGAGCTGGAATCGCCAGGTTCCAGGCACGTCCAGGTTCAGATCGAAAGAAAAGAGTCCGAAGCCGAGGGAAAGCGGGAACCGATTTCCGAACTGGTCTGAAATGTCCAGGACGGTTTTTCTTCGAGGGTTGACGACGCGCATCCGGAACGTGGACGCCTCGGGCAGATTGCGCAGGTCCACGCGCTGGCTCACGCGCTGGAAACCCTGGAGGAAGCCGCCGGCGCGCTCGGCGGGATCGTGGAGGAGCGTCTCGAAGTCGGGAATGTCGAGGTCTCCACGAGTCATGTAGAAATCGGCCACATAGAGGTTGCGCACCACCGGCGGCTGGGAGGCCCAGAAGCTGTCGCCCGGCCGGCAGGGTCCGGCCGAGGGCTCGAACCATCGCCGGTCTTTCCAGGACTCGAAGTGGAGGTGCGGCCAGTCGCTGATCCCGCTGCTGCCCGTGAGACCGATCTGGGTTCCCGCGGTCACGGTCTGGCCTGGCACCACCGCCACGCTGTCCCGCTTGAGGTGGTAATAGAGACCGGTGTAGCCGCCTCCGTGATCGATCGCCACGAAGTTAGCCAGGTTGGATGGATTCCACTCCGTCTGCTGGTCCGGCTCCCCGTCGTGGGTCTCCACCACGATCCCGTCGAGCGCGGCGAACACCGGCACGCCGATCGCCTGCTCGCGGAAGCTGCGGATGAGCGAATCGTGGCCACGGTGGCCGTCGTAGGTGTAGTTGGTGCAATCCCAATCCAGGACGGCGTTGGGCAATGGCTCCAGGTCGGTGAAGTTGGTCAGGAAGAGATCCTGCCCCAGCAGCCCGGCCTGGGGAAAGAAGGGATAGACGAGCGGAGCCTCGTCCGCTCCGGTCTGCGGCTCCGGCATTCCCTTCTGCCGTTCCCAGGCCTCGAGGGCCGAGCGGATCTCCTGGAACTGCTCCGGCGCGATTCCATCCCGGAGCTCCGGAACTTCGATCCACCCGGCAAACCCGCCGGAGGGCCTTCCGGCCTCCGGGAATGACGCCGCCGGAAGAAGGAGGGCGAGGATCAAGAGCGCGGAGACGCGGAGACGAATGTCGATCGATCTCATGGCGATCCTCCTGAACCCATGATTGTAAATCGCCCTCCTCCCTGCCTCACCGCGTCTTGACCTCCATCGTCCCCCGCTCCCCTGTAGCCCGGAGGGTCGGGTCGTACATGGCCTCGACCTGGACCGGGGGCAGGCGGAAGGTGCCCGGGGCCACGGCGCGGACGAGGGTGTAGTAGGTCTGCCAGGAGTCCGGCGGCAGGTCCACGAAGAGGAGGATGCGGTCGTCCCGGAGATCCAGGTAACGGGGCACGAGGTTCGCGTCGTTGACCCAACTGAGCTGCTCGGTGGTCTCCAGGCGCGGGTTTTCCACCTCCAGCCCCGAGGGGAGGAGGTTGACCAGGGCGACGTTGTGGATCGGTCCCGAGACGCTCCGCACCCGGGTCTTGATGACGACGAGGTCGCCCTGCCGGACGTTCCGCAGGTCCAGGGCGCCGCCGTCGCGGTTCTTGAATTCCCTCTCGATCTCGAGACCCGCCCGGGCCGGCTGGAAGGCGGCGTCCGTGGGCACGCCCCGGGAAAGGACGCTGTAGAAGGCGGCCCCCGGCTTGTAGCCCGGGTTCATCTGGATGCGCACCGGCCCGTCGCCCCGGAGGTTGGCGAAGGTCACGGTCTTGTTGGTGAAGGTGCCGATCTTCTTGCCGCCCACGAAGACCGTGCCGCTGTAAGGCGGGAAGCTCGCCTGGCGCTTGATGAACTGGCCCAGGGCGAGAAGGGTGAAGCCCTCCTCCTGCGTGGTCCAGGACGGGACCTCCCGGGCGTCGCGGGCCAGGCGGTCCACGAGCTGCGGGATGCGCGGGCTCTGGGGCTGGGAGTCCAGCAGGGCCAGCAGGAGGAGCGCCCGGTTGCGGATCGCCGAGTTGAAGTTGCCGCCCGTCTGGCGCTGGACCTGCGCGACCTGCCCCAGACCTCCCAGGAGGGACTGCGTGGCGCGGGGATTCCCCGCCGTGGCATAGGCCGCGGCGAGCAGGGCCCGGGATTCGGTCGAGAGGTTCTGCGCGTGCTTTTCGCGGAGGAAGTCCATGGTCCCCTGATCGGCCCGCCCGGCCCGGGCGAGGACATAGAGACCGTAGGCCATCCGCTGCAGCTCGTCGCTCCCGTAGGTCCCCTTGGCCTTGACGTGCCCCGCGAGCCAGGCCAGGGCGTTGCGATGGAGCCCGTCTTCCACCGGGTGTCCCGCCCGCTTGGCCTCCACCAGGAAATGGGTGGCGTAGACGCTCCCCCAGGGGTGGACCGTGTCGTCCCCCGGCCAGAGGGCGAAGCCGCCGTCCGGACGCTGCATGGTGGCGATCCGCCGCAGGCCCTCCTGGACCATGTCCGCCGGGTCGCCCCGGCCCTTCTTCGGGTCGAGGAGGTCGGGGTCGAGGGCGCGTGCGATGTCCGCGATGTAGATCAGCGGGAACGCCGTGGACGTCGTCTGCTCCAGGCAGCCGTAGGGATAGTGCAGGAGGTGCTGGAGCTTGCCCGAGAACTGGACGAGAGGGATGGGCCCGACGCGGACCGTCCGCCGCAGGGTCTCCGGCCGGAACCGGTCGGCGGACTGGAACGGGACGTCCAGGGTTCCCTTGGCGATCCCTCCGGCCTCCTCCGCCGTGACCTCGGGGAGGTCGGCCCGGATCCCCACGTTCGTGGTGGACCGGGACCGCTCCCCGTTGCCCGCGGCGGTGACCGTGAAGCGGGCCTCGCCCGGAGCGTTGGCTGTGCGGACGGTGAAGTAGACCGTCACTTCCCGGCCGGCGGGGATCTCCACCGTCTGGGTGGCGGGCTTCTCGATCTGCACCGGCCCCTCGGTGCCCAGCGAGACCTGGATCGCGCCGGGCCGGCCCGTGTCGTTGCGGACGGTGACCGGCACCTGGACCGTCTCCTCGAAGGAGAGGATGCGGGGGAGCGTGGGGAGGAGCGTGATCGGGTCCTTGACCCGGGTCATGGTCTGGGACGACCCGAAGCGGTCGCCGTCGATGGCCACGGCCATGATCCGCAAGGCCCCCTGGAACTCGGGGACCCTGAAGGTCACCCTCGCGTTGCCTTCGGCGTCCGCCGTCACCGGCCCGGACCAGAAGGCCACGGGCTCGACGCGGCGGATGCCCTCGGTGCGCACGTACTGGGCCATTTCGGACCCTTCGCCCCCGCCAGGGGACATCGGCTTGACCTCCGGCAGGAGGAGGCTGAACGTGTCGTAGGAGGTCACCCCCAGGGCGATCCGCCGGTAGAAGAACTCGAAGGGATCCGGGGTCTTCTGGGCGATGAGCTGGAGGATGCCCTCGTCCACCGCCGCCACGGTGACCACGGCGTTCGGCGCAGTCTTGACCGTGATCGGGATCTCCCGGTTGGGCCGCATCTCCCGGGGCGCCGCGATCTCGGGAGTGAGGCGGTTGGCCGTGCGGTTGACGGAAATGGGCACGGCCCCGAAGGCGCGGCCGGCCGAGCCGGGCTCCAGATCCCCCACCTTGCGGACCAGAGTGGCCGTGACGTAGGCGTTCGGCCGCCACTCGGAGCGGACCGGGATCTCGATCCGGGCCGTGTTGCCCGTCAGGGTGTGGACCTGGGTTTCAAAGACGCGGTCCCGCTCGATGGTGAGAAGCAGCTTGCCGGAGAACGGCGCCCGCACCTGGACCACGGCGGTGTCGCCCGGGGCGTACTCCTGCCTGTCGAGGTCGAGCTCCAAGCGCGCCGGGTTCTTGATCGCCCAGGGGGATGTGCCCCAGCCCGAGGCGTAGAACTCGACCTCGGTCGAAGCCTGGGTCTCCGGGTCGGTCAGCACGGCCCGGTAGCTCCCGTACTGCCGGGGCCGGAAGCGAAACGTTCCCCGGGTCTTGCCGCCCGGGACCGACCGGGTGGTGATCAGCACCGGGTCCCGGGTGGTCTCGTAACGCCAGCCGCCGCCGGGGGTGCGGCGCAGCACGGTGTTCCAGCGGTCCTGGAAGAGGTCGGCCCGCAGGCCGTTCGAGGGCACCTCCTTGCCGTCGGGTGACACGGCCACGTATTCGAGCTGGACCTCCTGGCCGGGCTCCGGATACTCCTCCCCCTGGCGCCGCAGGCCGAGGTAATAGGGATACGGGTCGACCTGGAGCCGCTGCAGGGCCGCGACTCCCCGGCCGCCCTGTTCCTGGACGCGGGCGGTGATCACCGCGTCGAGCGAGGAGGGCACGGGAGCGCCCGCGGGCATGGTCACCTGGAAGGCGCTCCGGCCCTCGTCGTCGAGCTGGGCCTGGGTCGAGAGCACCTCGCGGTCGTCGAGCTGGCGCTGGCCGTTGCGGAAGGAGAAGCCCTCGAAACCCTTCGGGGAAAAGGTGGAGTCCACCAGCCGCACCCGGGTCTCGACCGGCAGGCCCGCGGCCGGGGCGCCGAAGAGGTAGCTCGACTGGACCTGGTACTTCAGATCCTGTCCCGGCCCGACCTTCTCCTTGGGCGGCTCGATGGCCACCGAGATCCGGTCCGGCACGAACTCCTCGACCTGGAACCGGTATTGGCCGATGACCTTTTCCGCCACCTCCAGCTCCAGGGTATGGGAGCCGGTGAGCGAGTAGGCCGGCAGGTCGAGAGCCCACTCCGCGAGGCCCCGCTCGCCGGTGGTCAGCCGCTTCGTCTCCAACTCGCGGCCCTGGGGGTCGCGGTGGCGGAGCAGGGCGGGCATGGACGGGGGCACGCGGAGCGAGCCGTCGCGCACCAGGGCCAGGCCCTCGGCGGTCTCGCCCGGCCGGTAGAGGTCCCGCTCGCCATAGAGGAAGGCCGTGTAGCCCTCGCCTGCGGCCGGCGCGCCGCCCACGTCGAGGTCCGTGGGGTCGACCGCCATCGTGTCCAGGAGGAGGAAGGTGAAGTCATTGCCGTTCTCGACGGTGATCAGGTAGGGACGCCGCCTCTCCAGGAGCCTGGGGTTGGAGAAGCGCCAGAGCCCGGAGCCGTCCGTCCGCCCCTCGCCCAGGGTCTGGTTCTGGTCCGAGATCAGGGTGACCCTGGCCCCGTCCACGGCGGAGAGGTCGGTGAGGGAGGCCACCCAGACGAGCATCTCTCCGGCCTCGCCTCGCTTGACCACCAGGCCGAGGTCGGTGAGGAGGACCCAGCGCTGCTTCGCCTCCCAGGCGTCCGGCCTGCCCACCGAGATCCGGTAGAGCCCGGGCTCGCGGACGTCCACGTAGCGATCGAGGGTGACGGGGGTCACCCGCCGCTTGTTCTTCGCGCCGCCGACATCGAGGGTGACCTCCTTGAGACGGTCGCCCAGGGCGTGGGAAAGCTCGCCGAAGTAGCCGTAGTCGTACTCGAAGAAGCCGCCGTACTGAAAGGTGAAGAAGAGGTTGTTGAGGTAGACCCGGTCGATCGTCATCCGCACCCGGGGGACGTTGACGCTTTCGAGCGCAACCGTGCGATGGCCCGAGGCCGAGAGGAACATCCCCTGGCTCTGGAAGTCCACCAGGGGCTCCAGGTCGGGCAGGGCGACCGTGGTGGTGTACTCCTCCTGGAGCACCGCGTCGTCGGTGGCGGGCATGCCCTTGCCGATCGTCACCTTGTAGCTGGAGCCGGGCTCCAGCTCGCCGGTCGCGACCAGCTCGTTGCGCTCGGCCGAGAACCGCACCGGCACGGCGGGCTCGAGACGGAAGTGCTTCTCGGCCACCGCCGCCGAGATGGGCGAGGAGAACCGGACCGTGATCGTCGATTCCCGGGGCCCGGGCACGGCCTCGACTCCCCAGACCGCGAGCTTGAGGCTGGAGCCGACCTGAATCTCCTGGACGAAGTCCTTGCCCAGGGGGGAGTTGCCCTCGGCGGGGGTCAGGTCCCTGGCGATGACGAGCTGGACCGTGCGCTCGTCCGGCTTCTTCTCCACCGGGTCCGTGCGGAACCCGATGACGTTGTTGTGCCAGTCCGTCTCCAGGGTCACCGGCACCGGCTCGCTGCGGTCCGGGTCCACCAGCTTGACCAGCGGCGCCAGGGTCTCGGGGTTGACCGGGTAGTTGAACCGCATGTCGCCCCGGAAGATCACCCGGGCCCTGCCCTCCAGGGCCGGCTCCTCGCGAACGTCCACCCCTTCGACGAGGAAAGGGTCCGTCTTGATCGTCAGCTCCGTCTCGCCGGTGAAGACCAGGCCCTCGCCGAGGATCCGCTCGGGGATGAGCGCCACCTCGTACTGGCTGGCCACGGGGAACCCGCCGCTGGGCTGAAAGCGCAGAGCGTTCGTGTCCTGCCACTTCCACGTCCCCCCGAGGGCCGGGGTGATCGTGGCCGGAGGCGGGTCGAGGATCTCGCCGACCTTCCCCTCTCCGAGCGGATGGTCGAAGAGGATGTCCGCGTATTGCCGGTTCTGCCGGTCCACCACCACGTCGAAGACCGCCACCTCCTCGCCCCCGGCCCCTGCCCGGAAGCGCGCGAAGGCCGTAGAGAGGGGCTCGCGGAAGGCGTAGGCCGAAAGCGAGAACACCAGAAGTCCGAGGACGGCGATGAGGACGTCCTTCCAATGCCACTTCCGGCGGAAGAGCGCAGTGAGCCTGGACGGGACCTTGTCCCGGGAGTCGGGCGACGGATGCGACATGGGGGGATCTCTTCTCCTGGAGGTCGGTGCGGCGTCGATATGCTATATCACCTTAGACCGCTCCTCCAGTCCTTTGGTGCCCGTTCCCGAAAAAGGATTTTCGGGAGGGCCGGCCCGTTCCGCTTGTCCGCTCTCCCGGTTTTCTTTTTCTCCGGCACACGGTATCTTTGACTCTTCCGAAGAGTCTCGCTAGACTTGAGACATGGCCGAGCCCGCCAGAAAACTGCCCGACCCCTGGGATGCGGAGACCGAAGACGGCCTCATCGTCCCGCTCCTCCACCGGTGGGTCCAAGGCCCGGACGGCCGCTTCGAGCTGTTGGTGAGACCTGCTACCCGCGAGGACATTCTCTACCCGCAGCTCGAGGACAAGATCTTGCAGGGAGAACCCCATGCCGTCACTCGAGGTGAGCTCGCTAGCCTGCTGCGCCGCCGGTTCCAACCCGAGTCGCTCGTCCTGGAGGACGTCTGCATCCGCGATCTCGGCCCAGGGCTCCCGGCGCCCAGCCCGGACATCACGATCGTCCTCAAGGCGACGCCGGGGGACCGGTCGAGCTTCTCTGTGGCGGAGGAGGGCGTCCGCCCCGATCTGATCATCGAGATCGTCTCCCCCAGCACGGCCGAGATCCGGAAGACGGACGAGGAAGACAAGGTCCGGGTGTACAGCCAGGCCGGCATCCCGGAATACGTCCTTCTTTACCTTCCCCGTCCACAAAGGGGTGGTCCGATCCGGCCGCTTGGCTACCGGTTTGACTCCCAGGGGCAGTACTGCCCGATCGAGCTGGACGAGCAAGGACGCATCTTCTCCGAAACGACTCGCCTGTGGTTCGCCCCGGGGGAGCGCATCCAGGTCATCGACGACAGGACGGGCCAGCGAATCCTCTACGCCGATGAAGAGGAGGCCCAGCGCAAGGCGGCCGAGGCGGAAAACGCCCGTCTCCGGGAAGAGTTGGAACGGTTGAAGCGCAAGCTCGAATCGTGAAGCTCTTTCCACCCTCCTCCCAAGAGCTGCTCCTCGCCCTGAACGCCGCCCCCCGGATCTCCCGGGCCGCGGTCTGCCGACTGGCCCAGGAGCTGCCCCGCTGGTCCGCATCGGACGAGCCGGTCGACCTCCTCGCCGCGGAGCTCGGCGTCCCCCGCGCCCAGATGGAGCGGGCCCTCGCCGCGCGGGAGAAGGCCGCAGCCCTCGCCGCTCGCGAGCGGGAAGAGGCTGAAACGCTGGGTGCGCGCATTCTCCTCCGGGATGACCCCGGCTATCCCGCAGGCCTCGCCCAGCTCTCGCTGCCGCCGCCGGTCCTCTATGTGGCCGGCGAGATCCCGGAAGGGCCTGCCCTGGCCGTCGTCGGCTCCCGCCGGTCGGACGCCTACGGCACCGAGGTCGCCGACACCTTCGCCCGGGCCTTGGCCGCCGCGGGGGTGGCCGTGGTCTCCGGCTTCGCTCGTGGGGTCGACGCCGCGGCACACCGGGGAGCGCTGGCCGCCGAAGGAGGAAAGACCGTGGCGGTCCTCGGCTGCGGCCTGGGGGTGGACTACCCGGCTGGCCACGCCCGGCTCGGCAAGGAGATCGCGGGCCGGGGAGCCCTCGTCACCGAGCTCCCCTGCGGCACGCCGCCCCGGGCCTGGCACTTCCCCATCCGCAACCGGGTCATCGCGGCCCTCTCCGCGGGCGTCCTGGTCGTCCAGGCCACGCTCCGCTCGGGCTCCCTGATCACCGTGCGCCACGCCCTGGATCTGGGAAAGGAGGTCTACGCCGTCCCGGGCCGGATCTTCGACGAGCGGTCGCTCGGTCCCCACTCCCTGCTCCGGGATGGAGCGAAGCTCGCCCAGCATCCCCAGGACCTCCTGGACGACCTCCTCCCGCGTACGGACCCGCCGGGTCCCCTCTTCGCCGGACCTGCCCCGGTCCGCCCCGATCCGCCGGCCGGCCTCCCCCGAGAGGTCCTCACCGCCCTCGCCCCGGGATCCTTCCAGGTGCCGGAGGATCTGGCCCTCCGGGTCGGCCACCCTGTGGACCAGGTCCTGGGAGCGTTGCTCGAGCTGGAGCTGGGTGGTTGGGTGAAGAGGATGCCAGGACCGGTGTACGGGGTGGCGTGACTCCCCGCTTGCCCCTGACCGGACGGGGGTGCTAAGGTCCCGGCCTTGCCCTCCCGGGACGCGCTTTGACCCAACACGAAATATTCTCGGCGCCTCCCGGCGTTTCAGAGGCCGCGCTATGGCAAAGAATCTTCTTATCGTCGAAAGCCCCGCAAAAACCAGGACCTTGAAGAAGTTCCTCGGACGGCAGTACGCCGTCGAGGCCTCCGTCGGTCACATCCGCGACCTCACCAAGGGGAAGAAGGACATCGGGATCGGTCCCGACTACGAGCCCCGCTACGAGGTCATGGAGGACAAGAAGGAGGTCGTCAGGAAGCTCAAGAAGGCGGCCAAGGAGGCCGAGGCCATCTACCTCGCTCCCGATCCGGACCGCGAGGGCGAGGCCATCGCCTGGCACATCGCACAGATCCTGGATAAGGAGTCGCAGGAGAAGGTTCGGCGGGTGACTTTCAACGAGATCACCCGCACGGCTGTGCTCAAGGCCCTGGAACACCCCGGCGAGATCGACTTCCGCAAGGTGGACGCCCAGCAGACGCGGCGTGTCCTCGACCGTCTCATGGGCTTCCGTCTCTCGCCGCTCCTCTGGGAGAAGATCAAGCAGGGCCTCTCCGCCGGCCGCGTCCAGTCGGTCGCCCTGAAAATGGTCTGCGACCGCCAGGCCGAGATCGACGTCTTCAAGCCGGAGGAGTATTGGATCCTCGGCGCCGACCTCAAGGCCAAGCAACCGCCGCCGTTCACCGCCCGGCTCCACCGGATCGAGGGCCGCAAGGCCGAGGTGGGCAAGGGCGAGGACGCGGCGCGGATCGTCCGCGCCCTGGAGAGCGGCCGCTTCACCGTCGCCAAGGTCGAGCGCAAGGAGTCCCGGCAGAAGCCGACGCCGCCCTTCATCACCAGCCGTCTGCAGCAGGAGGCGGCGCGGCGCTACGGCTTCTCCGTCAAGCGCACCATGGCTCTGGCCCAGGGGCTCTACGAAGGGCGCGAGGTGGGGGACCGCGGCTCCACCGGCCTCATCACCTACATGCGCACGGACTCGACCCGCGTGGCCGACGAGGCCCTGGCCGGGGTGCGGGACCTGATCACCGCCACGTACGGCCGGGAGGCCCTGCCGGAGAAGGCGAACGTCTACACGTCCAAGAAGGGCGCCCAGGACGCGCACGAGGCGATCCGCCCGACGAGCTTCGACCTGCCGCCGGACGCCGTCCGCGACTTCCTCAAAGAGGACGAGTGGAAGCTCTACAAGCTGATCTGGGACCGCTTCGTGGCCTCCCAGATGCTGCCGGCCGTGTTCGACGTCACCCAGGTGGATATCGAGAACGGCCCCTACGTGCTCCGGGCCTCCGGCCGGGTCCTGAAGAGCCCCGGGTTCCTCGCGGTCTACCACGAGGCCCCGGACGAGGACGCCGCGGCCGACGACGAGGAGGGCGCCACCCTGCCGCCGCTGCGGGAAGGGGAGACGCTGGAGCTGCTCAAGGTCAATTCCGAGCAGAAGTTCACCCAGCCGCCGGCGCAGTACAGCGAGGCCACCCTGGTCAAGGCCCTGGAAGAGAACGGCATCGGCCGGCCTTCCACCTACGCCACGATCCTGGGAACGCTCTCCGAGCGCGACTACGTGGAGAAGGTGGAAGGGCGGTTCCGTCCCTCGGCCCTCGGCAGGCTGGTCAACGAGATGCTCCAGCGGGGGTTCCACGACATCCTCAATGAGGGCTACACCGCCTCGCTGGAGGAACAGCTCGACCAGATCGAGGACGGGCAGATCGAGTGGAAACGCGCCGTGGCCGACTTCGACCAGAAGTTCTCCAGGGATCTGGAGACGGCCGGCGAGCAGATGCCCAACATCAAGCGCGAGGGCGTGCCGCTGGACGAGACCTGCCCCGAGTGCGGCGCGCAGCTCCGGATGCGCTTCGGCCGCTACGGCCCGTTCATCGCGTGCAGCAACTATCCGGACTGCAAGTACACCCGCAACCTCGAAGAGCCGGCGGCGGCCGCCTCGAATGGGGACGGCACCGGAGCCGCCGCCGCCGAGGAGGAGATCCCGCCTTGCGAGAACTGCGGCCGGCCCATGGCCTTGAAGCGGAGCCGCTTCGGCACCTTCTACGGCTGCACCGGCTATCCGGAATGCAAGAACATCCGCAAGATCGGACCCAAGGCCGAGCCGCCGAAGCCCACGGGCGTCCCCTGCCCTGAGTGCGGCAAGGGCGAAATCGAGGAGAAGCGTTCCCGGCGCGGCAAGACCTTCTGGTCCTGAAACCGCTACCCGGACTGCAAGTTCTCCCTCTGGAAGAAGCCGGTCTCCCGGGACTGCCCGCAGTGCGGCGCCACCTTCCTCCTGGAGAAGGTCACCAAGAAGGCCGGCACCCAGTACGATTGCAACACCGAGGGGTGCGGGTACGTGGAGGACGCGGCGGAGGTGGAGGCGGAGGTCACGGCGTAAAGGGGGGCTCCTATAATCCCCCCATGCACCCCTCTTTCCCGCCGCCCGCCCGCGGCCGGCAACGGCTCGCAATCCTCCTCCTCGCCCTGACCCTCACCTCCTGCTTCGAGCCGCCGGTGCAGGAGGATCTGCGCCTCCGGTTCCTCCCCAACGGCGCAGTCGTGGTCACCAGTTCGGTGGAGATCGCCACGCCGGAGGGGGAGCCCAACCCGGCGCTCGAACGCCGCCTCGCGGGAGTCCGCCAGGCCGTCCTCGACGGGACGGACCCCTGGGGCGCCCGCTTCGCCGCGCTCGAGTCCGCGGCCGAGAGGTTCTCCTGGGAGAAACGGCTCGGCGAGGTCCGGCGGGCGACCCGCTCCGCCGCTTTGCCTGAGCCCGAGGGCCTCGCCCGCTTCTTCGGGGACACCTCCCTGTCCCTCTTCTACGAGATCCGCAAGGAGGAGGGGATCGCCGAGCTGAGCATCGCGCCCGGGCCGTCCTCACGGGCCAGCCGGAGACAGCAGAAGCAGATGGAGCGGGCCCTCGGGGAGTGGTCCGCCCGCGTCTCCGACTACCTCGAAGCCGCCGGCAAGCTCTACGCCTACGCGGAGGAACATCCCGACCGGGACCGCGCCTGCTTCGGCGCCCTGTTCTCCGAGGTCCTGACGGAAGAAGAGCGGGAGGCCCTCCCGGAGCTCACGGCGGAGGAAAACGAGCTGGTCGAGCAGCTCGGGGGCGCCATGGAAAAGGTCTTCGACGTCCTGCTGGTCCCCAAAGGCGAGGACTACTCGCTCGACGAGGTCGCCCACCTGGTCTACGACCCCTTCCCCGCCCGGATCACTCTGTCCTTCCCGGCCGCGCCCCTGGAGGCGGAGGGCTTTTCCGAGGGGGAGGACGAAAAGTCCCTGGTCATCCCGGGGCACGGCCTCTGGACGTCTCTCCAGGCCCTGGAGGGACGCTGGATCGCGCCCGATCCCGTCCTTCTCTATATCGAAGCCCAGAGGAGCGGCGGAGACGAGGCGCTCGATCTCGACACCTTCCTGGGCAAGCCGCGCCGGGCCGAGCCGGCCCACCTCCTCCCCTCGTCCACCGAAGTCCGCCGGGCCCTCGAAGACGAGCTCAAGCCCGCTCCCCTCTACCGCGTCTCCTGGCGGGTCGATCCCGACGACGAGACCCCTTTCTCCTGGGAGGAGTGATCAGCGATGCAGTGGGTCTACCTGGTCATCGCGGGTCTCCTGGAGGTGGCCTGGGCCGTCACCCTCAAGAAGACGGAAGGCTTCACCCGCCTCGGTCCCAGCCTCCTCACCCTCGGCCTCATGGGCGTGAGCTTTTATCTGCTGAGCCTGGGAATGAGGGACCTGCCGGCGAGCACCAGCTACGCCGTCTGGGTCGGCATCGGTGCCGCCGGCACGGCCCTCGTGGGTTTCCTCTTCCTGGGAGAAGCCTGGAGCGTCTTACGAGTCGTCTCCCTCCTCCTGATCATCCTCGGCGTGATCGGGCTCCGGTTTGCGGAGTAGGCAGATCACGACGGAGCACCCCCGGGTGGCGGAAGTGCCTCTCGAATGCGTTGCCAGGCCACCGCAACCGGGTACCTGCCTGCAATCATCAACGCCTGTCGTTCCATCAGGCGATCGCTCTTGTTGAAACCAAGAACGCGTTCCGTCACTTGGCCGATCTCGGTGCCCGGCTCGATCGTGTATCCGTCCTCGCCCAGCCGGAAGTGATCTGCCCAGCGATCCATCCGGGGATGGAAGAGGCGGGTTAGGGCCCCAGTTTCAGGGGAGAGGGACGCGATGTTGCTTCCCTTGCTGCGGTTGCAGAAGTGGCAGGCGTAGGCGAGGTTGTCCTCCCGAGTGGGGCCGCCGTGCTTTTCGCTGATGATGTGGTCCACCTCACATCCGAAGTGGGTGTCGTCCTCGTGAAGGAGACAGTATTCACACAGACGGTCCGCCCGCACCGCGACGAACCTCCGGAGCTCGGCCTTGACCCGATTGGCGCTTAAGAGCCTTTTGGGGAGAGGTACTG
>DASQEB010000551.1:0-8099 GCA_035633875.1 Thermoanaerobaculia bacterium | reverse complement strand
CGCATCCAGAATTCGCGAGGGCGCAAAGACAATTCGCGGGGGCGGAGACGCATCGGGCGAGGGCGGACACGAAATCCCCGGACGCGGACCCGTATTTCCCGCGGGCGCAAACGGAGCCCGCGAGGGCGGACACGGAATCCGCCGGGGCGCTCAATCCCCCAGGCTCCGCCGCAACTCCTCCCACTCCGTCCTTTCGCGCAGGGTCTTCTTCCTGTACCAGGCCCACCAGACGAGGAGGGCGGCGGAGGCCACGACGGCGAGGCCGAAGGAGCGCAGCCAGTCCTCGAGGCCGGCGTCGCGGGAGAGCAGAGCCCAGGCCGCCCAGGGGATCACGAAGGCGAGCTCCGCGGCCAGGAGCCAGGGGCAGAAGCGCAGGGTCCGGAGCTTGCGGCGGCAGCGCTCGAGCGAGAGGTCGACGAAGGCGCGGGTGGACTCGGCGGCCGGCCACCAGGCGCCGCGCCGGTTCCAGAAGGAGAAGGCCAGGGCCACGGCGACGAAGAAGGCGGTGCCGGCGAAACCCGAGATCTCCACCGCGTTTGGGCCGTCCTCCAGGAGGTCGCGGAAGAGCCAGAGGAGGATTCCGGCACACCCGGTCACCTCGAAAACGGCGAGGAGGATCAGGCCGTAGCTGTGGAGCCTCACCTTGCGCCGGATGCGCCGCCGGACCTCGTCTGACAGCGGAGCGGGCGCGGGCTCCCCCGGCGCTTCGGACTGCCAGGCCTCCATCAGGCCGCGCCATTCGGGATCGATCATCGTCATCGTCCGGCTCCTTCTGCGTCCAGCGCATGCCGCAGCATCTTGCGTGCCCGGGTCAGGCGGACGGCGACGTTGTTTTCGGTCATCCCCAGCACCTCTCCGATCTCCTTGTGACTGAGCCCCTCCAAGCTGAGCACCACGACCTGCCGGGGGACCGGCGGCAGGCGGCGGACGGCCTCGCGCAGGCGGTCCCGGCGCTCTCCCTCGTGGAGCTCGCTCTCCGGGTCCCGCCGCGGGTCGGGGATCTCCCCCGCCTCGTCGAGGGCCGCGGCGGCCGAGCCCCTCGCGCGCCAGCCGTGGGTGAGCCCACGGGTGTGGGCGATGCGGAAGGCGAAGGTCCGCTCCGAGGCCTCCTCGCGGAAGCGGGGGAGGGCCTGCCAGAGGGCGAGGCAGATGTCCTGGAACAGGTCCTCCCGGCGGGCGGGGTCCGCCTCGTGGGCCGCGGCCACGCGCCGCAGGGCGGGTCCGTGCTCGCGCAGGATCCGGTCGTACCGCTCTTCCAGGGCTCGGGACATGCTCTCTCCGTGGCGGCGGGAGTCTATCCCTCCGGCCTCGACGGCCGCGGCGCCCGGTCTACCGCCCGAGGACGATCCGCTCATGGCGCAGCATCCGCGCGGTGACGGCGATGCACACCGCCGTGGCCGCCAGGGTCGTCCCCGCCGCGAGCATCTGCGCTGCCGGAGCGATGGCCTCGCCGCGCAGGAGGTCGCCGAGAAGGACCTGCTGCGCGAGGATGGGCACGGACCGCATCCACGGCTCCGCGTCGACCCGCTGCAGGGCGAGGAGGAAGCCCGGGAGGACGGGGACGAAGAGGAGGAGCGAGAGATACGTCTGGGCCTCCTTGAAGCTGCGGGCGAAGAGCGAGATCAGCATCTGGAGGGCCGGCGCGAAAAGGACCACAGGGAAGAGGATCGCGAGCATCCGCAGTGTGTCGCCCACGCGCAGGGCCACGGGGACGTCCAACCCCTCGAAGCGGTCCGCTCCGAGCACGAGATACGAGACCAACAGCGTCATCCCTAGGCCGAGCAGGTTGAACGCCGAGGAAGCCATCCACTTGCCAAGGACGAGGTCCGTGCGCGGCACGGCGTGGACCAGCAGAGGCTCGAGCGATCCTCGCTCGCGCTCGCCCGCGGTCGTGTCGATCGCCACGTTCATGCCGCTGATGAAGACGGCCATCAGGAGGAACACCGGAAACGTGCCGAGAGCGAGGGCGGCCCGGGAGGCGGCCGTCGAGAGATCGACCTCCGCCAGCCGAACCGGTTGGGCCACCTGCGGGCTCACCCCCCGCGCCGAGAGGCGCAGGCTGGCGACCTGGGTGCCGTACCGCTCGACGATCGACTGGACGCGCCGCACCGGGCCGCGGGATTCGCTCCGCGAGGCGTCGTGGACCAGCTCGATCCGCGCCGGCCGCGAGGCGCGGAAATCCTTTCCATAGCCCTCCGGGATCACCAGGGCGAGGTCGAGGTCGCCGGCCCGCACCGCCGCCCGGACGTCCGCGGGCGCCGGCACGACCTCCACGCCGTTCGCCTCCAGGGAGCGGACCAGGGAGGGGGCGTTCCCGGGGCCGGCCACGGCCAGGCGGAGCGGCTCATCGTCGGCGTTCATCCGGGCGAGGGTACCGAGGGCCAGCCCCAGGACCAGCGGACCGAAGAGCGAATAGGTCAGCGCCGAGGTGAGCGAGCGGCGGTCGCGCGCCGCGTCGCGGGTCTCCTTGCTGAAAACGGCCAGAGCCTTGGCGGTCATGTTCCCAGTCCCTCCTCGGTCCCGATCAGTTGGACGAAGGCGTCTTCCAGGTTGGCCCGGCCGGTCCGTTCCAGGAGCTCGGCCGGCGTGCCCTCGGCCACCACCCGGCCGCGGGCGAGGATCACCACCCGGTCGCACACCGCCGCCACCTCCTGGAGGATATGGGTGGAGAACAGCACGCACTTGCCGCGCTCGGCGAGCTCGCGGACGGAGCGGCGCATGGCCCGGGTGCTCGGCACGTCGAGGCCGTTGGTGGGCTCGTCGAGCACCACGTTCTGCGGATCGTGGATCAGGGCGCGGCCGAGGGCCACCTTGCGGCGCTCGCCCTGAGAGAACCCAGCGGAGCGCCGGTCGGCGATCCCCCGCATGTCGAGCTGGTCGATCAGCTCCGCGGCCCGGGCCTCGGCCTCCCGGGCGGAGAGCCCCTGGAGGCGCGCCGCATAGCGCAGGTGCTCGCGGGTCGTGAGCCGTCCGTAAAGCCCCGGAGCGTCCGGCAGCACGCCAAGCCGCCCGTCCACCAAGGCCCGGCCGCCGTCCGGCCGCAGCAATCCATAGAGCATGCGGAGCGACGTCGTCTTGCCCGCGCCGTTGGGGCCGAGCAGGGCGGTGACGCATCCGTCCCGGGCCGTGAACGAGACCTCATCGACGGCGACCGTCGTTCCGAAACGTTTATGAAGCCCTTCTGCTGCGATCATCATGGCTCCTCAGGGCGCTGTGCCCGATGGATCGATCACGAACGGCGGACGCCGGACCCTGCGCACGCACGAGGCGTCGAGCCCGGCGGGACCGCCGTTTTCGATGAAGTCCGCGATGAGGCCGGGCACGCAGCCGGTCATCGACGTGTTGTGACCGGCGCCGGGGACGATCACATGCCGGGCGCCGGAAAAGTGGGCTTTCATGACCTCGCCCCAACGGGGCGGCGTGACCGGATCGAGGTCGCCTGAGAGGATGAGCGCGGGGATCTTCAGAGGCTGGATGCGCGCGATGCCGGCCGGCACGGGTCCGCGTGGCCAGCCGGAGCACATCCGCCGCCAGGAGTCGATCTCGAAGCGCCCGGCGAACGTGCCGCGGACCTCCCGCTCCGCCTCCTCGTCCGTGACCCGGTGGATGTCTTCGGAGCAGAGCACAGACAAGGTCAGCCCGAGGCTCATCGTCTCGGTCGACCACGCGGCGGTCTCCAGGCTGGCGGCGGCGAAGGGAGAGAAGTCTCCCTGCCAGGCCGCGTGGACCACATGCGGGACGAGGCTCGCGTGCGCCGGCACGTAGAGCATGCCCCGGAGCCCGGACGCGAAGGCGCCCCGACTGATCGTGAGCTCGCTCGGCCGACCAGTCTGGGGGTGGCGAAGGCTCGTCCGCACCGGCCCCCGATCGAGCCGGGCGAGGACCTCGCCGAGCTCCTCCCGAAGGCGAGGGAACGCCGCCCGGCACTCTCGCTCCGCCGCGCAGTCCGCCAGCAACCTGTCCATGGCGCGCTGCGCGCCCCAGGCGTTGTGGAGCGGGAGCTGGATCTCGAAGGGGGCCGCGCCGTCGAGGACCACCGAGCGCGCGTGCTCGGGGTGGCGCCGGGCGTAGACCAGGGCCGCCCGGGTGCCGTAGGAGCCGCCCCAGAGGTTGATCCGCTCGTAGCCCAGAGCGGCGCGGACGTCGTCGAGGTCGTCCACCGCCGGCTCGGTCGTGTAGAGGCGAGGATCACCTTTCAGGTTTTTCAGGCACGGGGTGACGTCGATCTCGTCCCCGTCCATTCCAAGGAACTGGAGCGGCTCGCCGAGATCGCACTCCAGCGGGTTCGAGCCGCCCGTTCCGCGCAGATCCACGAGCACGATGTCCCGCTGCCGCCGGACCTCCTTGAAGGCGAGCGGGACGAGACGCGCATACTGGCGGGCGCCCTGCCCCGGTCCGCCGGCCAGGAGGAAAAGGGGATCCGGGGCGGGTTCCGGCCGCAACGCCGGCAGCACGGCGACCTGAATGTCGATCGTCCGGCCTTTCTTTGCGGCCCGGTCCTCGAAGACTTGCAGTGATCCGCAGAGGATCTCTTCCTTGAAGCCCTCCAGGTGGCAGGGTTTCAGGGCGAGGCGTTCCGGTTCCTCCCGGTTGGGGGAGGCTAGGCCGAGAGCGAAGACGAAAAGGACGCAAAGGACGAAAAGGACTGCCCATCGCGTCACAGAAAATCCTGGTTTGGAGCTCACCATCTCGGAACCTCCTTTGTGTTCCGAGATAGGTAGTCTCGGGCCGGGGCGGGACCTTACACGGCTACCTCCCCACCACCTCCACCGCTTTCTCCAAAACCTCGTCCCCTCCCTCGACAATCCCCTACAAGATGGAGACCCGGGAGTTCGAAGGGAACCGCCTGGCAGGCGGCATCTACAAGCCGATGGCCCGCAACGGGGAGCAGTTCCTTCCGGGACTGCCGCCCTCCGGAAACAGTCCTTTCCCCTGAATGGTTTGACCCCTCCGGCCGGCCGGCCGTAAACTGGCCTGTCAACCGTTCCGTATAGAACGGGTGGACTTGGAAGAAAACCGGAGGCCCACCATTCAGGAATCTTTGCCTGTCGCGCTTCTTGCCGGCTTCGACAGCGGGAGTGTCGAGGTGTGCCTGCGGCAGCTCGGGCCGGAGCTGCACTTCCTGGTGGCGGATTCGGAGGAGGAGGCGCTTCGGCTTCTCGGGGTTCAGCCCGTGGCCCTTCTGGCCCTGGGTTCCGGCATCCCCGGCGGGCGGGCCCGCAAGCTCATCGACGAGGCGGAGGAGACCCCCGGCGCGGCCGAACGGGTCCACCTCGTGCTGGCGGCCGGGAGCGAGCTGACCCTGTTCCAGGACCTGATCGACCGGGACCGGATCTTCTACCTGACCCAGGAGCCGGGGCCGGCGGCGGACCTGGTCGCCATCCTGCGGAGCGCGGCAGCGCACTGGCGCAGGGGGCTGCCGCGCCCCGGCGGGAGCGAGCCGCGGCCGGACCCCCTGGAGCGCCGTCTGCGCGGGGCGGTGCGCACGATCGCCTCCCGGCGTGAGCCGGCGCCCGCAGCCCGGGCCGCGGCCGAGGCCGTGGAGGACCTGGTCGAGGCGGACCGGGGCTACTGCCTGCTCTACGATCCGGTGAGCGACACGCTGTGGGAGGGGGCTCCAGGGTCTCCGGACGAGCGCCGCGAAAGCGCTGCGGTGGGGCTGGTGAGCTTCGTGACGCGCACCGCCCGGCCGGTGGTGGTGGAGCGGGTCGGGGCCGATCCCCGCTTCGACCGGGAGGCGGACGATCCCCAGGGGCTGGGGGACGAGCGCTTCGCGGCCGTGCCGATCCTCGATCCGGACGGCCGGGTGCTCGCCGTGCTCGCCGCCGTGCGGTCCCCGGACGGCCCCGTTTTCTCCGGGGAGGACCTGGAGATCCTGCTGCGACTGGCCGAGCAGGCGGCGCCCACGTTCACCCAGCTTCGGTTCCTCGAGGAGGAGTCCGCGCCCGCCCGCCTGTATGCGGAGGGGCTCTTCCGTGAAAAGGCCATCGAGCACCACCAGGACGGGCTGCGAGGCGAGGGGGACCTCCTCCGGGCGGATCCGAGGTGGATGCGCTGGACCTACCGGCTGCTCCTGGGCGTGGTGGTCGCGGGTCTGCTGTTCAGTCTCGTGTTCAAGGTGCGCGAGTATGCGTCCGGGCCCGCGGTGGTGCGGCTCGGAGGGAGGACGGACCTCACCGCCACGACCGACGGCACGGTGAGCGAGGTGACGGTGCGACCCGGCCAGCGGGTGGAGTCCGGCCGTCTCCTGATGCGCTTCTACGGAGCCCGGGAGGCGGCGGATCTGGAGCGCATCGAGCGGGAGCTCGAGATGCAGCTCATCGCCCGCCTGCGCAATCCGGCGGACACCGGGGCTGAGCGGGCCCTCCTCACCCTGCGCGCGGAGCGCGAGCTCGCCCAGTCCCGGCTGGCCGAGCGGGAGCTGCGCGCCCCCCGGGCGGGTCTGGTGAGCGACATCCGGGTGCGGCCGGGGCAGCGCATCACTCCCGGGCAGGTCCTCCTCTCGCTCGCCGGCGAGGGGGGCGATCCCACGGTGCTGGCGCTGCTGCCGGGGGAGTACCGGCCCCTCATCAAGCCCGGCATGCAGCTCCGCCTCGAGCTCCAGGGCTATCAGTACATGTATCAGCACCTGGAGGTGGAGTCGGTGAGCAACGAGGTGATCGGGCCGGGCGAGGCGCGACGCTATCTCGGCGAGGAGATCGCCGACGCCGTGCCGTTGGACGGCCCGGTCGTCCTGGTCTCCGCCCGGCTGCCGTCGCTCACCTTCGAGGTGGAGGGCAAGGTCCGCCGCTACCACGACGGCATGTGGGGACAGGGCGAGGTACGCGTCCGCGCCGAGCGGGTCCTGGTCGCCCTGGTCCCCGCCCTGCGGGCGCTGTTCGAGGATGAGAATGCCTGAGACCCCCGAGACGACGCCCGGGACCGACGGCCGGCCTCCCCTGACGCGCCGCTTCCCGGCCCTGGAGAAGCTGGTCCTGGGCGGCCGGCGCCGGCAGGTCCCCTACGTCCAGCAGACCACGCCCAGCGATTGCGGCGCCGCGTCCCTGACCATGGTGCTCGCCTACCACGGCAAGCACCTGCGGCTGGACGACGTGCGCAAGGTCACGGGCTTCGGCCGCGACGGCGCCGACGCTCTCGCCCTGCTCAACGGCGGGCGGGCCTTCGGCCTGCGCGGACGGGGCGTCAAGGTGGAGGAGGTAGACGATCTCCGCCTGCTCCCGCCCGGGTCGATCCTCCACTGGCAGTTCAACCACTTCCTGGTCTTCGAGCGCCTCACCCACGACGGCGCGGAGCTGGTGGACCCGGCGGCCGGGCGGCGGCGGGTGTCCCGGGAGGAACTGGACCGCTCCTTCACCGGCATCGCTCTGACCTTCGAGCCGAGCGAAGACTTCGAGCCGGAGGACGCCCGCCCCAAGGGCGTGGGCCGGTACCTCCGGCTCCTCCGGGCCCACTCCGGGGTGCTCCGGCGCATCGTGGTCACCTCGGCGCTCGTCCAGCTCTTCGCGCTCGCCGTGCCGCTGCTCATCGGCACCCTGGTGGACCGGGTGATCCCCCGCGGGGACGTCCATCTGCTCACGGTGCTCGGCGTCGGACTGGGGACGATCGTCCTCTTCAACTTCCTGGCGTCGCTCCTGCGCTCCCACCTCCTCCTCTACCTGCGGACGCACCTCGACACCCGGATGACGCTCGACTTCCTGGACCACCTGGTCGACCTGCCCTACGCCTTCTTCCAGCAGCGCTCGGCGGGCGACCTGATCATGCGTCTCTCCAGCAACGCCACGGTGCGCGAGATCCTCACCTCCGGGGCGCTCTCCGCCATCCTGGACGGCTTCATGGTGAGCCTCTACCTGGTGCTCCTCTTCGTGGCGAGCCCTGGCATGGGCCTGCTCGTGCTGGTGCTGGGCTTCCTCCGGGTGAGCCTGTTCCTCTTCACCCGCAAGCGGCAGCGGGATCTGATGTCCCAGTCGCTGCAGACGGAGGCCCGGTCGCAGACCTACCAGGTGAACCTGCTGGCGGGCATCGAGACCCTGAAGGCGTCCGGCGCCGAGCACCGGGCGGTGGAGCAGTGGTCGCACCTGTACGTGGACGTGCTGAACATC
>DASQEB010000550.1:0-9020 GCA_035633875.1 Thermoanaerobaculia bacterium | reverse complement strand
ACTACCTTAACGCCCATTCGGGTTCTCCCCAGCGCAGAGCCATCTCATCACTTTGGCTTCTTGGTAGAAGCCGCAGGGAGCACCGACAAGTTGGAAGTCCGGTTGGAGGATGTCTTTCCGGAACTTTCTCAGACCTTCAAGCTCCGACTGGAGGGATGGGCCCGTAGACAACTGGCGAGGCTTCTCAGGAAATTCGAAGAGGCAATGCCAGAGTCCAGCTAGAGTCCCCTTGACACCCGACTCCCATTTCATGTTTAATCCGCCTTCCACCGGTGGGGAGTAGCCCCCCAGACCCCTTCTGGGCCGGTCGGTCGTCAACACGAGGGATGCACATCCCTCCGGCCGTCCGAGAGCGCGCGCTGCGGCGAGACCACCACGACACGTGATGTGCCGTGGGGCCTCGCCGGCCATCCCACGGCCTGTCTCGCAAGGAGATGGGCTCATGCCTGAAACGTCCCTCTGGCTCTGGGCAGGGTTCAACCTGTTCATCCTCGCCATGCTCGCCCTCGATCTCGGGGTCTTCCACCGGAAGGCCCATGACGTCTCCATCAAGGAAGCGACCGCCTGGAGCGCGGTCTGGATCGCTCTGGCCCTGGTGTTCAACGCGGGGCTCTGGTTCTTCCGCGGCTCGGAGCCCGCGATCCAGTTCTTCACCGGGTACCTGATCGAGAAGTCCCTGAGCGTCGACAACATCTTCGTCATCGCCCTGATCTTCAGCTACTTCGCGGTGCCTTCGATCTACCAGCACAGGGTGCTGTTCTGGGGCATCCTGGGCGCCCTGGTGATGCGCGCCGTGTTCATCCTGGCCGGGGCCGCGCTGCTCGCGAAGTTCCATTGGATCATCTACATCTTCGGCGCCTTCCTGATCCTCACCGGGATCAAGATGGCCATCTTCCGCAACGCGGAGATGGACCCCGGGAAAAATCCCGTGCTCCGGCTGGTCCGCCGGCTGGTCCCGGTGACCCACGAGTACCGGGAGAACCGTTTCTTCGTCCGCGAGAAGGGCGTGCTGATGGCGACGCCGCTCTTTCTCGTCCTGGTCCTCGTGGAGACGACGGACCTGATCTTCGCCGTGGACTCGATCCCGGCCATCTTCGCGGTCACCGAGGACCCGTTCATCGTCTACACGTCGAACGTGTTCGCCATCCTGGGCCTGCGGTCGCTCTACTTCGTGCTCGCGGGAGTGATCCAGAAGTTCGTCTACCTGAAGCTCGGGCTTGCGGGCGTGCTGGTGTTCGTGGGCGCCAAGATGGCCCTGGTGGATGTCTACAAGATCCCGTCCCCGGTCTCCCTGGGCGTGATCGCGGCGATCCTCGCCGTCTCGGTGATCGCCTCTCTCCGGAAGAGCCGGCGGGAGGAGGCTGCCGCCCTCACCCCTTCCGCTTCGCCGCCATCTTCTCCACCAGCCCCCGCAGCGTCGTCTGGGTCTCGTCGCTGAACCAGTACCGGAGCACCAGCTCCACCTCCTCCTCCCCGGCCTCGTCGAGCAGGCGGACGAGGCCGGCCCGGGCGACCCGCCGGGTCTCGGACATCGCCTGGGGAGGCAGGGCGAGGAGGCGTTGGCCGTGCTCGACGGCCCGCGCAATGACCTGCTCCGGCGGCGCGAGCTCGTCCACCAGTCCGACCCGCAACGCCTCCGCCGCCGGGAGAAGAGCCCCGCTCACCGCCAGCCTCTCCGCCTGCCGGTCCCCGACCACGCGGCGGAAGACGGAGAGGATGACCGGCGGCAGCGGAATCCCGATCGGCACCTCGTTCAAGCCGATCTTGAAGTCCCCCTCGGCCATGATCCGGAGATCGCAGTAGAGGGCGATCACCGCCCCGCCGGCCGGGCTGTGGCCGGTGATCGCCGCGACGACAGGCACGGGCGAGGCGGCCAGGGAGCGCATCATCGCGTAGAAGCTCCGCCAGGTCTCCCGGATGTCGTCCCGACCCAGCTCGAGCAGAACGGGGACATCCAGACCGGCGCAGAACATCCCCGGCGCACCGGAGATGACGATCGCCCGCGCCCCCCCCTCCGGAGCCGTGGAGACCGCCTCCCGGAGGGCGCTGATCAAATCGGGAGAGAGGGCGTTGGCGGGAGGCCGGGCCAGACGCAGCTCCCGGACGGGTCCGTGATCGAGGGTCGTGATCATTGGGTTCTCCTCGCAGCAATCCTATCTCGCGGCCGGCCTTTTCAGGGTGCCTTCCGGGCCGGTGCTACAATTGCAGGATTCCTTCAGTCGGAGTGAGCTCCTTGGACGACGCCAAGCGCAAGGAATTTCGTCGGCTGCTGACCAGCCTGGAGACCCAGACGCAGGAGGACCGGATGCGGGAGCGCGAGGCCGCTCTCGCCAGGAACCGGCAGACCTACCGCTTCCAGGAGCTCAAGAAGGCCGTCATCCTCCCGACCCTGCGGGAGTTCATGGTGGATCTCGACAAGAAGGGGCACCTCACCCGTCTGTGGGAGAAGTCCCCGGAAAAGATCCGCTTCGACGTGCAGATCCAGACCCAGGTGCCGAAACGCGGGGCCGTGGAGTTCGCCCTCCACGTCTCGGAGAGCGGCGAGATCCGGGTGAACTACGGCTGGAGCTCCGGGGCCATGGAGCAGCACACCTACGCCCTGGAGCGCATCGAAGCCGGCTTCGTGGCGGATCGGGTGCTGCATCTGCTCAAGGGGCTGGTGGGGTAGATCGGCCCGGGCCTTGCAAAGAAACGACCTCCCGGGATCTCCCGGAGAGAGGTCGTTTCCTTGGTTCGAGCAGCACGTCGTACCCTCCTGCCGGCACTACTTCGAGGCGCGGCTCGCGCGGCAGTGTCGACGCCGTGGTCCACCTCGACGAGACCCGCGCCGTCGAGCCCCTTCCCCGTGGCGGTTCCTGAGAGAATCCTCCTCGTGGCGCTCCTGTTCCCGGTCCTCGCCCGGCCCGCGGCGGCCCCTCCGGTCCAGCCGGCCCGCCTCGCCGCCCACGTCCGCATGCTCACCGAGGACTTCGTCCCCCGGGACGAGGCCCATCCGGAGAACCTGGACCGGGCCGCGTCCTACATCCGGCAGGTGTTCGAGAGCACGGGCGGCCGGGTCGAGGAGCAGCCGTTCCAGGTCCGGGGCAGGACCTACCGCAACGTGATCGCCCACTTCGGGCCGCAGACGCGGGAGCGGATCGTGGTCGGCGCCCACTACGACGCCGCGGGGCCCCTCCCGGGCGCGGACGACAACGCGAGCGGCGTGGCCGGGGTCCTGGAGCTGGCCCACCTCTTGGGCAGGACCGCGCCTCCGGCCCATGTGGAGCTCGTGGCCTACACCCTGGAGGAGCCTCCCTATTTCGCGGGCCCCATGATGGGGAGCGTCTTTCACGCCGCATCCCTGAAGAAGCAAGGGGTCAAGGTCAGGGCGATGATCTGCCTGGAGATGATCGGCTACTTCACGGACGAGCCCCGCAGCCAGCGGTTCCCCCACCCCTCCCTCAGGCTCCTCTACCCTTCCACGGGGAACTTCATCGCCGTGGTCGGCCGGATCGGCCAGGGATCGCTCGCCGGGCGGATCAAAAAGAGCATGAAGCGGTCGGCCCCGCTGCCCGTTCATTCCATCAACGCCCCCCGCTGGCTGCCCGGCGTGGACTTCTCCGATCACCGGAGCTACTGGGAGGCGGGCTGGGACGCCGTGATGATCACCGACACCGCCTTCTACCGGAACGACAACTACCACACGGCGGCGGACACGGCCGACACCCTCGACTACGGCCGCATGGCCCTGGTCGTCCAGGGGCTCGACGCGGCGGTGAGGGCGGAGGCAGGTCGGATCAGGCGGTAGCCCTTACAACCGCGGGTCCACCCCCTCGCTCTCCAGAGCCAGCACCCCGAACACGCACTCGTGCACCCGCCGCAGGGGCTCGCGGCGGACGAACCGCTCGAGACCCTCGATCCCCAGGGCGAATTCCCGCAGGGCCAGGGAGCGCTTGTGGGAGAGCCCCCGGGCGCGGAGGCGCTCGAGGTTGCCGGAGGTGAGGTACTCGGGACCGTAGATGATCCGCAGGTACTCCGGCCCCCGGCACTTCAAGGCCGGCTGCACGAGCCCCTTGCGCCCGCGGGCGAGGAAGGAGAAGGGCTTGATCACCATGCCCTCGGCTCCGGCGGCGGTCATCTCCTCCCACCAGGCCGTGGCCTCGGCCTCGCTCTCCGGGTCCGCCAGGTCCACCACCTTGTGGCGGGTGGCGACGAGGACATCCGGATCGGCGCCGCAGATCCCGGCCAGGGTCTCCAGGTGCCAGCCGTGGTCCTTGTCCACGTGGACGGCCCCCTCCGTGGCGAGGAGGTGGAACGGGGCGAGCTTCAGGTCACCAACCCTCCGCACGGGCCAGCAGTAACGCCGGTACGCCTCCACATACCGGCCGGCCGCCTCCTGCCGCTCGCGGTATTTCGCGAGCAGGCCGGTCACCTCCTGGCCTCGCGCCCCGGCCTCGGCGAGCCGCGCCAGGGCCTTGGGGAGAGACGCCCGGGCGGCGGCTCCCACGGCCGCGTACTGCTCCCGGATCAGCTCCTGGGCCTTGACCGACCAGGGCATCAGCTCGCAGTCCAGGGCCACCCAGTCGGTCTGCAGGGCCTGCCAGAAGCCCGAGCGGTCCAGGGCGTCCCGCAGCCGGACGAGGAGGTCCCGCTCCAGCCTGCCGTCGTCGAAGAAGCGCCGCCCCGTGCGGGTGGCGCAGAGTCCGATGCCATCCCCGAGCACGCCGAAGCGGCGGCGGGCCACGTCCTCATCCCGGCACAGCACGACCACCGCCCGGGAGCCCATGTGCTTCTCCTCGCAGATCACCCGCCCCACCTCCTGGCGGCGAAACCAGGCGAAGGCCTCGGCGGGATGCTCCAGGAGACCCGGCCGCTCCGAGGTCTCGCTGGGCGACATGGTGGGCGGCAGGTAGATCAGCCACTGTGGATTCGCGCCGAACCGGCTCATCACCTCCAGGGCCGCGGCGGCGTTTTCTTCGCGCACGGTCACCCGGCCCCGCAGCCGGGTCTCCACGATCCGCTTGCCCGTGACGTCCGCGATGTCCAGCACCTCGTCGTGGGCCTGCTGGGCCGTGAGCCCCGGCGTGGGCGGCACGAGGAACGGGCGGGCCGTCCCGGTGTAGACCTGACGGGCGGGCACGGATGTCAGCTCCAGCTCCGGATAGCGCAGGGCCGTGAGCTTCCCCCCGAACACGCAGCCCGTGTCGATGTTGATCGTCCGGTTCAGCCACTCGGGCTCCAGCACCGGCGTATGCCCGTAGACGACCATGGCGGAGCCGCGGTACTCGGCGGCCCAGTTGGCGCGCACGGGCAGTCCGAATTCGTCGACCTCGCCCGTGGTCTCGCCATAGAGGGCGAACTCGCGCACCCGGCCGGAGGCCCGCCCCTGCATCTCCTCCTTCATGCCCGCGTGGGCCGCGACCAGCCGGCCGTCGTCCAGGACGTAGTGGCTCACCAAACCGTCCAGGAAGGAGGCGACCCTCTCCCGGAAGTCCGGCGTCTCCCTCCCGAGCTGCTCGGCCGACCGCTCCAGGCCGTGGGCCATGCGCACGTTCTTGCCCCGCAGCCAGCGGACGAGCTTGGCGTCGTGGTTGCCCGGCACGCACAGCGCCGTCCGCGCCTCCACCATCCGCATCGCGATCCGCAGCACGTCCGCCACCCGCGGTCCCCGGTCCACCAGGTCTCCCAGAAAGACCGCCTTCCTCCCCTCCGGATGCCGCCAGACGCCGGTCCCGTCCACCTGATAGCCGAGCTTCCCCAGCAGCTCCTCCAACTCGTCCCCGCAACCGTGGACGTCCCCGATCAGGTCGAACGGGCCGTGCTCCATGCGGCGGTCCGCCCAGAGGCGCTGCCGCTCGATCGTGGCCGCGTCCACCTCCTCCGGGGTCTGCAGGATGTGGACGGTGCGGAAGCCCTCCCTCTGGAGACCGTTGAGCGACCGGCGGAGCTGCCCCGCCTGCTGGTAGAGGACGCGGAGCGGGAGCTGCCGGTCCGTCCGCCGCAGGGTGCGCTCCTCCAGGATCTCTTCGGGGAGGTCGAAGACCACGGCGACCGCGAACACGTAGTGCTCCCGGGCGAGCTCCACCAGGGACCTCCGGGCCTCGGGCTGGACGTTCGTGGCGTCCACCACCGTCAGGCGTCCTCGCGCGAGACGCTTGCCGGCAATGAGATGAAGCACCTCGAAGGCGTCCCCCGTGGCCGTCTGATCGTTCTCGTCGTCCGCCACCAGGGCCCGGCAGGCGTCGGAGGAGATCACCTCCGTGGGCAGGAAGTGGCGGCGGGCGAACGTCGACTTGCCTGACGCCGTCGGACCGATGAGGACGACCAGCGACAGCTCGGGGATGCGGAGCTTCATCGCGAAAACACCGCCATCTGGGTGGGCGGCCCGACCTGCGGGTCCTCCTCTCCCACCGGCAGGAAGCGGACCGCGTAGCCGAAGCGGCCGGCCACGCCCTCCGCCCAGCGCCGCAGCTCCTCGCGCGTCCACTCGAAGCGGTGGTCCCGGTGGCGGAACCGGCCGGCGGGCAGCGACGGCCACCGCACGTTGTAGTCGGCGTTCGGCGTCGTGAGCACGACCGTGCCGGGCCGGGCGAACTCGAAGACGACCCGCTCGAAGGCCGCGAGGCGGGGAGGGTCCAGGTGCTCGACCACCTCCACCACGGCCGCGGCGTCGAAGCCGGCGAGCCGGGCGTCCCGGTAGCTGAGCGATCCCTGGAAGAGCTTGATCCTCTCGCGCTGCCGGGGCGGGAGCCGGTCGAGCCCGAGCCGGGCCACCGCCCGGTCCAGGACGTGGACGCTCACATCCATGCCGGCCACACCTTCGAAGCGCGGATCGGCCAGGAGGCGCGCGAGGAGATTCCCCTCGCCGCACCCGAGGTCCACGATCCTGCGCGCGCCGCTCTCCCGAAGGACGGCCAGCACGGCGTCGAGCCGCCTGTCGTTGAGGCTCAGGGGACGCTCGAGGTCCGCCTCCTCGGCATTCCGCCGCTCGGCGGTCGCCTCGGGCTCCGGCTCCTCCTCCACCAGCCGCGCCACGGCATCCGCCACGAGGCTCCGCTTGTGCTTGAGATAGCGCCGGGTGATGAGATCCCGCTCCGGATGGGAGGCGAGCCACCCCTCCCCATGGCGCACCAGCTTCTCCACCTCCTCCTCCCCGACCCAGTCGTGCTTCCCGGCATCCAGCACGGGGATCAGCACGTAAAGGTGCGTGAGGAGGTCGCAGAGCCGGCAGACGGCGCGGAGAGCGACGTTGAAGAAGGGGCTCGGCCCCCACTCGGGAAACGAGAGGTCGAGGAGTTGCGGCTCGGCTGCCACCTTGTAGCCGAGGGGCTCGAACAGCCGGCGCAGCAGGCCCTCGCCACCCCGGCACGGCAGCGCCGCGATCTTCGCCTCCAGCGGGATCGGCGTCGCCGCCAGCTCCGGCCGCGACTGGCTCCGCCCCCCCATCGCCGTGCCGAACAGCCGTGCGATCGCGACCGACAGGAACGACGAGGCCACGTACGGCCGGTCGTTGACGTACTGGTCCAGCGTCCCGCCCTCGCCGCGCACGAGCCCCACCGGATCGACGTCCAGGAGCACCGCCGCCGTGCAGGCGGTCTCGTCCGCTTCCGGATAGAACACATGGGCGTGCCCGAAGGAGAGCTCCAGCGACTGCACGCGGTCGGGGGGCTTGTGGAGGAGATAGCCCAGGTCGGTCGCGGGGCTGTGGGTGGTGCGGAGGGTCAGGAGCATGGCGGATCAACCCGAAGCCGGTGATTCTAACGGCGTGGGCAACCGATGTCGCCATTTCCTCACCTCTGTCACGGGAAGATCCTCTCCTGATACCTATGTTTTTAGACGGAACAAAAGGAGACCTCAATGACCGACCGGCACGGGAAGAACGTGGAGCGGTTGACCCGACGGGTCCTGGCGAGCCCGGGAGAGCTCGAGCCGGAGATCCGGACGGCGATCGCGGCGGGCAAGGACGTGCCGCCGGCGCTCGCGGCCTACATCGAGAAGGTGGACAAGCACGCCTACAAGGTCACGGACGAGGACATCCAGGCCCTCCTCGAGGCGGGCTACACCGAAGACCAGATCTTCGAGGCCACGGTCGCGGCCGCCCTGGGCGCCGGCCTCAAACGCCTGCGGGCAGGGCTGGTGGCCCTGGAAGCGAGCGTGAACTGATGCGCCTCGAATCCCTGGAGAACGGGCACGAAACCATCCGCAAAGTCGAGATGGGCTTCATGAGCCTGCTCGGGCTGCCGCCGCTCGACATCGTCCGGACCTTCCTGTATCGGCCCGACTTCTTCGGCAAGCCCTTCGTGGCGCTGGTCAACGGCGTGCTCCGGGGCAACACCTCGTCCTGGACCGTGACGGAGCGGGAGCTGCTGGCGACGTTCGTCTCCAGCCGCAACCAGTGCGTGTTCTGAGAGGTCTCGCACGCCGCGGTCGCGGCGGTCGAAGATCCAGAGCTCACCGAGGCGGTCGTCCGGGACTGGCGGACCGCACCGGTCAGCGATCGTCTGCGCGAGGTCTTCCTGTTCATCGAGAAGCTCACGGCCACACCCGACGACGTCACGCCCGAGGACGTCCAGGTCCTCCGCGACCACGGCCTCGGAGACGAGGAGATCGAGGACGCCATCTACATCTGCGTGGCGTTCAACATCATCGATCGCCTCGCTGATGCCTTCGACTTCGAGATCCCGAACCAAGAGCGGATGCGGAAGACCGCGAAGTTTCTCCTGCGGATGGGATATCGGGTGTAAGGCCTCAGCGCGGCCTCACCCCCATCCCGCTCCCCTGGCCTTCGGCTTTGCAGGGATCATATCGCTCCCCCCGGAGTTTCCGCGGCCGCCCCGAGAAGGGCGGAGCGATCCGTCGTGGTTTTTGTCGCAATCCTTCCGAGGGGAGCGATTCCTCCCGGGGTCTCTGTCGCAACCTTTCCGGTCTCTGTCGCACCCCTCGCGAATGGAGTCTTCGCCTCCGCCAGTGGAGCGTCCGCCTTCGCGAGGGGAGTCTCCGCCCCCACGGAATGAGCCGTCGTCCACTGGAGGGGAGCCCCT
>DASQEB010000549.1:0-10236 GCA_035633875.1 Thermoanaerobaculia bacterium | reverse complement strand
GAGCCTGCTTGCGGGAGCGGGCGGCGGCGATCCGGGCCGGGCCTCCTCGACGGCCCGGGCGAGAAAGCTCTTGCGGCTCGCGCCGACCAGCAGGGGCCGGCCCAGCCGGGCAAGCTCGGGAAGGCGGCGGAGCAGGGACAGGTTCTGGCGCCAGGTCTTGCCGAAGCCGATGCCGGGGTCGAGGACGATCTGGCCTTCGGCGATCCCGGCCGCCACGGCCCGCTCTACGGCGAGGGCCAGCTCGGCCCGGACCTCGCCCAGGAGGTCCTCGTAGCGGATGTCCTTCTGCATGGTGGCGAGCTCGCCCCGGCTGTGCATCAGCACCACGAGGCAGCCGGAGGCGGCCACGGCCCGGGCGAGCTCCGGGTCGGCCAGGGCGCTCACATCGTTGATCAGATCGGCCCCGGCCTCCAGAGCCCGTCGCGCCACTTCCCCCTTGCGGGTGTCGACCGAGAGGGGAGCGTCCGTCTCCCGCCGCAGGGCCTCCAGCACCGGCAGCAGGCGATCGAGCTCCTCGGCGGGAGGAACGGTGCGCGCCCCCTCGCCGTAGACGCCCCCCCCGGGGCGGGTCGATTCGGCCCCGAGGTCGAGGAGATCCGCTCCCTCCGCGAGCATCCGGAGGCCCCGCTCGACCGCCCGGGCGGGATCGCTCCACAGCCCGCCGTCGCTGAAGGAGTCCGGGGTGAGATTCAGGACGCCCATGACCAGGGGACGCTCCCCCAACGCCAGGGCGCGGCCACGGGGGAGCCGGAGGGTCCAGGTCTGGGCGGCTTGGGGAAGAGTCGAGGTCTCCATGCGAGCGGGCGAACGGCCGCTCCTAGTCTATCGTAGGGACAAAGAAAAACGCCCGGCCCGGCCGGGCGCGTGGAGGTTCCCCGGAGGGGAAAAGCTCAGCTCGTCTTTTCGGGCTCGGGCACACGCTGGGCGGCGCGGCGCTTGGCGCCGGCCACTTCGGCTTCGACCTCTTCCTCCTGCCGCTCGCGGGTCCCGTCGATCGCCGCCTCGGTCCGGGCGGCGGTGACGACCGCCTCGGGGACCTCGTGGCCGCCGACCACGAGACCCTCGCCGGGCGACACGGGCCGGGTGGGCGCCGGCTCGTGGCCGGTCATCTGGCGGATGGTGTCGTAGACCTCCTGGCCGTCCAGGGTCTCCCGCTCCAGGAGGTCGCGGGCGATCCGGTCGAGGACCGCCCGATTCTCGCTGAGGATCCGGGTGGCGCGCTCGTAGGCGTCGTTGACGATCCGCTGCACCTCGTGGTCGATGCGGATCGCCGTGTCCTCGCTGTAGTCGGAGCGCTGGGCGAAGTCGCGTCCCAGGAAGACGGGCTCCTCCTTGCTGCCGAGGGAGAGGGGACCGAGGTCGGACATGCCCCACTCGCAGACCATCCGGCGGGCCATGTCCGTGGCGCGCTCGATATCGTTGCCCGCGCCGGTCGTGATGTCGTCCTGGGTCAGCTCCTCGGCCACGCGGCCGCCCATGAGGATGGCGATCTGGGCCTGCACGTACTGCTTCTTGTACGTGTACTTGTCCTCGGTCGGGAGCTGCATGGTGAGACCCAGGGCCCGCCCGCGCGGGATGATGGTGACCTTGTGGAGAGGGTCCGACCCCGGGGTGAAGGCCGCCACCAGGGCGTGGCCCGCCTCGTGGTAGGCGGTCACCCGCTTCTCCTCGTCGGTCAGCATCATGGTCTTGCGCTCGACGCCCATCAGGACCTTGTCCTTGGCGAACTCGAAGTCGGTCATGTCGACCTTCTTTTTGTTGCGCCGGGCGGCGATGAGCGCCGCCTCGTTGACCAGGTTCGACAGGTCGGCGCCCGCAAAGCCCGGGGTGCCCCGGGCGATGATCGCGAGGTTGACGTTCTCGTCCAGCGGGATGTTGCGGGTGTGGACCTTGAGGATCCCCAGGCGGCCGTTGATGTCCGGCCGGTCGACCACGACGCGGCGGTCGAAGCGGCCGGGCCGCAGCAGAGCCGGGTCGAGGACGTCCGGCCGGTTGGTGGCCGCGATCAGGATCACGCCCTCGTTGGACTCGAAGCCGTCCATCTCCACCAGGAGCTGGTTCAGGGTCTGCTCGCGTTCGTCGTGCCCGCCGCCCAGGCCCGCGCCGCGATGGCGGCCGACGGCGTCGATCTCGTCGATGAAGATGATGCAGGGGGCGTTCTTCTTGCCCTGCTCGAAGAGGTCGCGGACGCGCGAGGCGCCCACGCCCACGAACATCTCGACGAAGTCGGAGCCCGAGATGGAGAAGAAGGGGACGTTGGCCTCACCGGCAATGGCCCGGGCGAGGAGCGTCTTGCCGGTGCCCGGGGGGCCCATCAGGAGCACGCCCTTGGGGATGCGGCCGCCGAGCTTCTGGAACTTCTGGGGCTCCTTCAAGAACTCGACGATCTCCTGGAGCTCCTCCTTGGCCTCCTCGACCCCGGCCACGTCCTTGAAGGTCACCTTCTTGCCGGAGGTGTTCAGGAGCTTGGCCTTGCTCTTGCCGAACGAGAGGGCCTTGTTGCCGCCGGTCTGCATCTGCCGCATGAAGAAGATCCAGAGCCCGACGATGAGCAGCACCGGCGCCCAGGTGAACAGGACCGCGATCAGCGGGTTCTCCCGCGGCTCCTCGACCTGGATCTCCACCTTGGCTTGCTCCAGCCGATCGACCAGGGCGTCATACTGGGCCGGGACCTGGGTCTTGAACTCCTGGCCCGCGTCGCCGACGTCACGGAACTTGCCCGTGATCTGCTGACCGCGGATGGTGACCTCCGCGACCTTGCCGGCGTCGACCCTCTCCATGAACTGGGTGAAGGTCAGCTCCTGCTGGGCGGACTTGCCGCCCTGGAAGGTGTTCCACAGCAGGATCACCACGACGAAGATCGCCATCCACAGAAACAATGTCTTGAGAGTAGAGTTCAATGCTCGCTACCTCGTCTGGAGCGCTCCGGGCGGAGCGCCCGATCTCCGATGCAAGGGACGGAGTGTCCCTTCCTAGTGACAACCAACCGCCGGGAGCCTCGATTCCCGGCCATTCTCATTCTCCCGTGGAAAGCCGCCCGACAAAGGGCAGGTTTCCATGGCGTCCCTCGTGTTTGAGCCCGTATCCCACGAGGAGGCCCTGGCGCTGCGTGGTGAGCGCCTTGTAGTGGAGCTCGAACCCGGTCTTGCGCTCATCCGGCATGTCGATGAGCGCGGCGAAGCGGACAGCCCGCGCGCCGTGATCGCGGAGCTGCTGTTCGAGATAGGGTTCGGTCACCCCGGAGGAGACCACGTCTTTGAGCACGAGCACGCTCTGCCCGGCGATGTCCAGGGGAATCGGATACTGGATCTGGAGTACCCCCGAGCCGTCCGTCTCCCCGGCGGCTCTCTCGCTGTAGCTCACGTCGATGAGCTCGAAGCGCACCGGCCGTTCGACGGCGCGCACGAGGTCGGCCAGGAAGATCACCGAGCCGCCCAGGAGGGCGAGGAGCATGGGATCCTCCCCTCCCAGCTCCGCGTTGAGCTGCCGGCCCAAGGCGGCGACGCTGTCGCGCACCGTCTCGGCGTCGAACAGCGGCTCGATCTCGGGGTGGCGGCTCCGGGAGCTTTCTGAATTCATCTCGTCGTGACCTCGGCGACCCAAGCGGTCGTGTCTCCGGCGCGGAGACGGAAGCGCTCATCGATCGTAACGCCCGGCACCCAGGCGATCTGCTCGCCGACGCAGAGCAGAGGCAGCCGCTCGCGCTGGTGCCTCGGGACCCGGCGGTCGACGAGCACACACTTGAGCCGGCGGCTGCCGTTGGCTCCCAGCGGGTGGAGGCGATCCCCGGGGCGCCGGTTGCGCACCCTCACGCTCTCGCCCTCCCCCAGGGGGAGCGCGAGCCCGGCGCGGCGGAGGGAGCCCCGAAACATCCACGGCTCGACCGGCCGGCGGGAGACCTCGACCTTGACAGCGAGCTCCGGGATGTCCACCTCTCCCGGAATCTCAAGAGTATATGTGAAGTCCGGCACCCTCTCGCGCTCCTGCCGTCGCCGCAGGATGAGGAGGTCGCCGCTCGCCTCCCAGCGCCAGCCGCCGCCGCAGTCGCAGCCCGCCCGGCCGTGCGCCCCGATCTGCCGGAGCAGCTCCTCCCGGGCCGCGGCTCCCGCCGGGTAGGGAGCGCCCGCCCGGCGGTGGAGCGCGGCGAGGGCGAAGGGCCGCAGCGGCGCGGGGAGGCTCTCCAACAGCCCACGTTCGAGCGAAATCCCCCCGGCTGCGGGATGCACGGCGCAGCCGAGGCGGCGCTCCAGCGCATCGCCGGCCGATCGGGCCTTCCCGGCGAGCCGGGCGAGGCGCTCGGCCGTGCCGGGATCGCCGCCCTCCAGGACGGGGAGCAGCCGGTGCCGCAGGCGGTTGCGCGGGAGCCCCAGGTCGGCGTTGGTCGGGTCGTCCACCGGGACCACCCCCGCGGCCTCGACCGCGGCGCGCAGCTCCGCCCGCGAAAACCCGAGCAGCGGGCGGACGACCGCGCCGTGGACCGGCCGGATGCCCGCCAGCCCCTCGAGACCGCTGCCGTACGCGAGCCGCAGGAGGACCGTCTCGGCCTGGTCGTCCCGGTGATGGCCGGTGGCGATCCAGCGCGCGCCGGTCTCGCGGCGGATCCGCTCCAGGAACGCGTACCGCTCCCGGCGTCCGGCGGACTCGGGGCTCTCGGCCGGGCGGCGGAGCGCCGGCACCTGCCGGCGCTCGGTCACGAAGGGGACGCCCAGCCGCGAGGCGAGGCGGCCCGCCGCCGCGGCCCGGTCCGCGGAGCCGTCGTCCATGCCGTGATCCAGGTGGGCCGCCACCACGCGGAGGCCCCGGCGCGAGGCGAGACGCCACATCCCCAGAAGGAGCGCGGTAGAATCAGGACCACCTGAGAAGGCCACGACGACGCCGTCCCCCGGACCGAGGGGGGCCTCGCTCAGGAAGAACGCCTCCAAGGCTCCGAGGATCTCCATGGAGTGGATCGGGATGGTGGCGGTGACGGGACTCGAACCCATGACCTAGCGGTTATGAGCCGCTCGCTCTAACCAACTGAGCTACACCGCCATGAGACTGCGATGGGAAAGAAGGCCGCCGTGAAGTCGGGACGATCGACGGCCATCGAGCCGCGGGGCGGATTATACAGCACCGCGGTGGGCTGCAAAGGGGGAGCCCCGGAGCGCCTCGCCGACGCGGCAGGCGCTCCAGGATGACACCGGGGGAGCTCTACCGCATGACTTCCTGACAGCTCCGGAACTGGCCGAAGAATTCCTGCATCGAAGTCGAAAGCGCCTGGTCATTGAGCCGGTAAATCACGTTCTGTCCCTGACGCTGATCGAGGACCAGGTCCGCCTCTTTGAGGACGGACAGGTGCCGCGAGATCGTGGGCTGAGAGAGGTTGAAATTGCCAACGATCTCCCCGACGGTCCGCTGATGGCCCTCCAGCAGGCGAAGGATCTCCTGCCGAGTGCCGTCCGACAGAGCTTTGAAGACTTTGGTGAGATGCCGTTCCTCACGCCGGAAGTCGTGGATGCTGCTGCGGTCGATGTTTGCCATGGCCTCTCCTTCGAGCGGGTTATGAGATCCGCGTTCCTTCTGATGCCCCCATTGTAGAGAGAGCATAGTTGAAAAAGGCTTGACACTGCGCCTCCGCGAATGCACCTCTCTGCTCATTCGTTGAGCATATAGGTGCAAACTTCTCTATAACCAAAAACTTAGAGCGACACATGGCCTGGCGACGGGGTAGCTTCAGGTGCCCAAAACGGGACAGGGCTCCGAAAAATCGGAGCCCTGGCAGAACAAACGGGGGGGACGGAGGGGGATCAGCCGCGGGCGCGGCGGTACCGGTCCGCCACCGCTTCCCAGTTGAGGGTGTTCCACCAGGCGGCGAGGTAGTCCGGACGGCGGTTCTGATACCGGAGGTAGTAGGCGTGCTCCCACACGTCCACGCCCAGGAGGGGGGTCTTCCCCTCCATGAGCGGGCTGTCCTGGTTCGGGCGGGCGACCACGTCCAGCTTGCCGTCGCTCGCCACGAGCCAGCCCCAGCCCGAGCCGAACTGGTTGGCCGCCGCGTTGGTGAGCTTCTCCCTGAAGCTCTCGAAGCTGCCGAAGTCGCGCTGGATCGCCTCCGCCAGCTCGCCCGACGGCGTGCCGCCTCCACCGGGTCCCATGATCTCCCAGAAGAGGGTGTGGTTGGCATGGCCGCCGCCGTGGTTGCGGACGGCCGTGCGGATGGCCTCCGGCACCTGGTCGATGCCGCGCAGGAGCTCCTCGACCTTCTTGCCCTTGAGCTCGGGCGCCTTCTCCAGCGCCTCGTTGAGCTTGGTGACGTAGGTCGCGTGGTGCTTGTCGTGGTGGATCTCCATCGTCTTTGCGTCGATGTGCGGCTCCAGAGCGTCGAAGCTGTAGGGCAACGGGGGCAGCTGATGCATCGTGACGTCCCTCCTTCTCTCTCTCGGTTGGGTCAGGATGTCCGGCAGCCGGGGAGCCCCCGAATCGGGCGGCCGCCCCGGGCGGTTGGGTCGGCTCGTATTCTGTCACGAACGAAGGCGACGGGTGCTCGCCCGGCAGAAACACCAAGGCCCCCGCGCGGGGGGCCTGTGGGAACGGCGCGGAGCGCCGAGGGGGAGGCTGCGGTCTTACCGCAGCTTCTCTTCGACGAACTCGACGTGCTTGCGGACCTTCGGATCGTACTTCTTCATCCGCAGCTTCTCCGTCGAGAGCTTCTTGTTCTTCGTCGTCGTATAGAAGTAGCCGGTGCCGGCAGAGGAAACCAGTTTGATCTTGTCGCGCATCCCTGAGGTCTCCGAGGATTCGAGATTTGATTGGCGGGGCCGACGGGGCTCGAACCCGCGACCTCCGGCGTGACAGGCCGGCGTTCTAACCAACTGAACTACAGCCCCGCGTTCCCTGGGCGGCTCCCTCACGCGTTGGTGGGAGGTGAGGGATTTGAACCCGCGACCCCCTGCGTGTAAGGCAGGTGCTCTCACCGCTGAGCTAACCTCCCCTGCCGCCAAGGAGTCGCTATGGTAGGGAAGTGCGGGGCGCGTGTCAACAGGTCTTGCGGAGTACCTGCCAACCGGGTATAAAGTCCCCACCTTTCCGTGCCGGGCCCACCCGCGGGCCCCGTCCGTCGTCCATTCGCACACCTTCCGCGCTGCCTTCCTCCCTTTTCCATTCGAGGAGAAGGGGCATGAAACTGTTCAAGGAGGAGCGGCGGGGCATCCGCCGCAGCTCTTGGGAGAGGATCCGCGAGGCCGTCTGGGAAGAGCTTGTCCGCCGCTATGGGACCCTGTTGACCCTGAGGATCTGTCAGGTCCTGCGGGCCTTGGGGCAAGAGCCGTCGCCGGAGCAGGTGGAGGAGATGGTGCAGGAGGTCTACTTCCGCCTCCTCACCCGCGGCACGCGCCGCCTCGAGCAGTGCCGAGCGCAGAGCGAGAAGCAGGTCGTCGTCTATCTGGCGCGGGTGGCCGAGCGCGTGGTGCTGGACGAGCTGCGGGCCGCCACCGCGGTCAAGCGCGGGTACGGCGTCCTCGTCCCTCTGGACGCTTCGGAGACCTCCCCGGCCGCGAAGGCGGTGGACCCGGGCGCGACCCCCGACGTTCTGGCGATGCGGGGGGAGATCCGGCGGCTCCTCCTGAGGGTTTGCCAGTCGCTGCCCGAACGCGCCGACACCCGGGGGGACCGGCGGCGGAATCTTCGCATCCTCCGCCTCGCGCTGATCGAGGGGTGGAGCAGCCGGGAGATCGTGCGCGCCGAGGGCGGCCGGCTCGCCGCCAGCACCGTGGACACGGTGGTGCACCGGGCCCGGCGGCTGCTCCTCGCGCAGCACGGGTACGAGCTGCCCGGGAGATGAGAGGGTGGGAGCGTCATATGATCCCCCTCATGATCCAGATCTTCACCGATCCGCGCTGCCTGGAGCACACCGCCCCCCGGGGATATCCCGAGCGGCCGGAGCGGCTCTCAGGAATCGTGGGCCACCTCCGGGACCGCGGCTGGACGTTCGCCGACGCATCGCCCGGGGAAGACGCCCGCGCCGCCGCCCGCGAGGCCGTTCTGGCCCTGCACGACGAAGCCTACGTGAGCCGGTTCGAGCGCGCCGTCCAGCGCGGCGACTCCCTCCTCGACTCGGCGGACAACCCCCTCTCGGACGGCACCTGGGTGTCCGCCTGGGGAGCCGTCGAGACGGCCCTCGCGGCGGCGGACTGGGTGGCCGGCGGCGAGGGCCGCCGCGCCTTTGCCGCCGTGCGCCCGCCGGGGCACCACGCCGAGCGCACGATCGCCATGGGCTTCTGCTTCTTCAACAACGCCGCCGTGGCCGCCGAGCACCTGCGCCGGCGCCACGGCGTGGAGCGCGTGGCCCTCTTCGACTTCGACGTCCACCACGGCAACGGCACCCAGCACCTGTTCGAGACCCGGGCGGACGTCTTTTACGCCAGCACCCACCAGTACCCCTTCTACCCGGGCACCGGAGCCGCCAGCGAGACCGGAGTGGGGGAGGGAGAGGGGGCGACCTTGAACGTCCCCCTGCCCGCCGGCACCGGGGACGAGGGCTACGCCGAGGCGATCCAGGGCAAGGTCCTCCCCGCCCTGCGCAGCTTCGCTCCCGACGTCCTCGTTCTCTCCGCCGGCTTCGACGCCTGGGCCAACGATCCCCTCGGCGGCATGCGGGTGACCGAGGAGGGCTTCCGGAGCTGGGGGGACTGGCTGCGGACGCTGGCCGACGAGGTCTGCGGCGGCCGCGTCCTGGCCGTCCTCGAAGGAGGGTACGACCTGGGCAGCCTCCCCCGGCTGGTCGAGGCCCACCTGGAAGGATTGGCGGGAGCAAGGATATAGACGAAGGGCAATATTGACTTTCGCTCCACAAACTCCGTAGAATCCGGGAAAGTTCACGTAATACTTGAAAGGTCGCCGGACATGTCCGCGTCCTTCGAGCTGCTTCCAACGGTGGAGGAGATTGGAGCGATGAGGCGCAACGTCTTCCTGGCAGCGATCACTGTGTCCCTTCTGGTCTCGGTTCCGGCGTGGGCGGCGCCGCCGTTCGGCTCGTTCGGCGGCAAGGTGGGCGGCGGCAACTCCGGCGCCGGGCTTCTCCCCCTGCATGGCTGGGCGCTCGACGACGACGGCATCGCGTCGGTCGACGTCCTGGTGGACGGACGCGTGGCGGGCCGCGCGTTTTACGGCCGCGCCCGGGCGGGGGTCACCCAGCGGTTCCCGGGCTTCCCGGACTCGGCCCTCCCGGGCTTCGGCTTCGAGCTCGACACGACGCGCTACCTGAACGGTCTGCACCGGGTCGCGATCCGCGTCAGGAGCCGGTCGGGCGAGGTGGTCACCCTGGAGCCGCGCACCTTCGAGTTCCTGAACCTGACGCACAACCTCCAGCCCTTCGGCAAGATCGAGTTCCCCAAGGCCCAGGCCGAGCTGCGGGGCAACTGCGACCTCGCCGATCCGGCCCGCCGGTTCAGCGTGATCTCCGGCTACGCCCTCGACTCCGGCACCACGGAGGAGGACTCCGGAATCGGTTACGTCGAGCTCCTGATCGACCGCGCGGTGTGGGCGAACAGCCGGGTCGATTGTCAGTTCGTCGCGGAGGCCGGAGGGCTCACCAACTGCTACGGCCTCCGCCGGCTGGACATCGAGCAGGCCTTCCCCGGCCTCAAGGACAGCCCGCATGCCGGCTTCCGGTTCGTCCTGGACATCGGCGCGCTGATCTCCTTCTTCACATACAGCCCGGGAAGCCACCTCCTCACGATCCGGGCCGGCGACCATGCCGATCAGGTGAAGAACATCGCCGAGTTTCCCGTCACCTTCACCTGCGACGAGGACATCCTCAACGAAGAGTCCTTCGGCGATATCGACCAGCCGCGCAACGGCCTCCTGTACCACGGCACGGTCCGGGCCACCGGCTGGGCGCTCGACTGGGAGGGGGTCCAGTCCGTCACGGTCCTGGTCGACGGCCGCGAGATCGGCAACGCCACGATCGGCTTCGCCCGCCCCGAGATCTCCTTCTTCTACCCGGGCTTCCCCGAGAGCGCGGCCGCCGGCTGGGAGTTCTCCTTCGACACCCGGACCCTCTCGAACGGCCAGCACTTCCTGGACGTCCTGGTGAGGGACGACGCGGGTGCCACGACCTTCATCGGCAAGCGACGGTTCGTGGTCAACAACGTGAATCCATAGACCGGGTTTCCGTTCCCGCTGGACAACGCCCCACCGCGCGGTGGGGCGTTGTCCAGCGGGAACGGAAACCCGGTCTATGGATTCACGTTGTTGACC
>DASQEB010000548.1:0-2929 GCA_035633875.1 Thermoanaerobaculia bacterium | reverse complement strand
GAGATCCCGGCCAATGGTGAGAGCCGGGTGGAGCTGCCAGTGACCATCCGCTACGCGGACATCCTCTCGGTGATCGACAGCTTCGACGGCCGGCGCGGACGGCGGCCGGACTATGAGCTGGAGGCCGATTTCCGCTTTGACGCGCCCATCCTGGGTGCCATTACCGTCCCCGTGAGAGAGCGCGGGGACATCCCCCTCGACCGGCTGCAGGGCTTCCTGGACCGGTTCGGCCGCCGGTAGGTCCCGCCCCGAGCAGGGTCCCGGCGCTGGGGTGGGCTCACCCTACCCCGGAGATCTTGATTTGCTCCGCGAATCGGAGCATCTTTTGCAGAGGATTTCCTTGGAAGGAGAGGGCCGATGAGCAGGATTGACGTCAAGCGTGTCATGCGCGACTTACAGAGAGACCCGGACCTCCTGGAGGAGCTCAGGACGATCGGGCCGAGCTTCGAAGGGGTCCGCGAATGGACCGGGAAGAAGGGGTACGACCTCACGGAAGCGGAGATCCGGGATCTCCTCGACTCCGACCGGGAGCTCTCGGATGACGAGCTCGAGGATGCGGCGGGTGGAGACGGCTGGCCCACTGGATAGACCGTCCCTTCCCGACTGGCTGGCGGTCGTCCGGCCGCGTCTGGCGGAGCCGCTGTTCCATCCCAGGGTGGTGGAGCGGCTCCTCGCGGTGACCGGTCTCCTTCCTGGTGATTGCCTCGGAATCCTGGAGACCCGCCTGGCCTCCGGGGACGGTCCGGTGGCCCTCTCGATCCGGCTGTCTGCAGCCGCTCAGGCTCGCTTTCTGTCCGACCCCGGAGGCCTGTTTTCGACCGTTCGTTCCTTGTGGCTTGAGTTCGACCTGGACCGGGGTGCCGGGGGCCTGCCGGAGCCCATTCCCTGCGCGAAGCTTGCAGCGGAGGCCGGTTCCCTCTGGGTGGTGGACGTGCTCCTTCCCACCCTTCATGGGGGTCCGCTCGCGAGAGAGCAGCGCGAGCTCTGGCTCGCCTGCCAGCGCGAGATTTCGGCGCCCGGTCGTCTCCTCTACGCCTTCAGCCTCCGGGCCCGGGGGAGCGACGCCATACGGATGGAGATCTTCGGACTGGGTACGGAGCAGATCCTCGCCTATCTTGGACGCGTGGCTCCGGACACCCTTCCCCAGGTCGCGCAGATCGTGCCGCTCTTTGAGGAGGTCGAGCGCCTCCACCTCTCGTTCGATCTCTCCCCGGAGGGGGAAGTCCTCCCCCGGGTCGGGATCGAGGGCTCCTTTTCGCGCCTCCCCCGGCGCGAGCCCCGCTGGAGCGAGCTCTTCGCGCGCTTGGAAGAGCGAGGGCTCTGCGACCCCGGGAATCGGGAGGCGGCCCTCGCCTGGCCAGGCTACGACTCTTTCTGGACGGCTCCGGAGCGGTGGCCGGTGGGAGCGCAGGGCTTCTGCATCCGCAGCCTGAGCCACGTCAAGGTGGTCTGCGTGCCGGACCGGGACCCGGAGGCGAAGGTTTATCTGGCGTTCGGACCCCGGAGCAGAAAAGAGCTTCAGGCCGACGCCGGAGCAAGGGGGGGAGTCAGATCTCCGGCCAGACGCTCGGCCTTGGCGAGATACTTCGGGACCCGGAGCTCGCTGAACAGACGATAGGCCTCGCCCAGTTGGCGCGCCGCCTCTCCGGCCTCGCCTTTGCGATGGGCCAGAAGCGCCAGATCGAAATGTGTGCGGCCCTCCTCGAACGGCGCCTGGATCGCCCGGAAGCTCTCCATGGCTTCGCGGAGCCAGTCCTCCGCTTCGGTCTTGTCCCCGGCCGCGGCGGCGATCCGTCCGAGCGCCCGCTGGGCAAGGCCCGTCCCGTAGCGGAACCGGCTCGCTTCCGTCGCCCCGAGGGCCCGCAGAGCCAGCTCCCGGGCCTCGGCGGCGGAGTCCCCGGCGAGGAGGTACGCCTCGGCGAGGAAGGCCGAGAACCAGCCGAAGAGCTGCAGCATCCCCGCCTGGCGCAGCCGCTCGACCGAGTCCTCCAGCGCCTGGATGGCGGGCCGGAGATCCCCCTTCTCCAGATACGCGTACCCGAGGAACCCCAGGGCCGCGGCGGTGTTGAGGGGGTCTTGAGTCCGCTCGAGTCCTCCTTTGCACTTCTCGATGCCCTGCTCCCAATCCCCCAGGGAGGCATGGAAGTAGCCGGTGCTCCAGGAGGGGTCGAGGCGGGGGTCCTGGAGGGCTTTCCAGATCCCTTCGGCCCTCTCCATCATTTCGAACGCCTCCTCGAATTGCCCCAGGACGTAGTGGTGGAATCCCGCGACCCAGTACGCCTGCCCCTGCCACCATCGGTCGGCGCTCCTCTCCAGGAGGCTCACGGCCTGGCGGCCGTGCTCGATCCCCTCGGAGAAGCGGCCCGACCAGAAGGCATCCCGGCAGAGCACGTACCAGGCCCGGCCCTCGGTCGTCGTGTCCCCGGCCTGCCGCGCCGCCTCGATGGCGCGCTGCGCGTTGCTCGCGGCCTCTTCCTGGTCTCCGAGATAGCTGTAGGTAAGGGCCAGCCAGAAGTAGTAGGGGCCGGCCAGGGTGGGGTCCCCTCTCCGCTCGAGGGTCCTCCGGTACCGGAGGAAGATCTCCAGGGTCTCGGGAAAACGGGCCAGGGGCAGGAGCGAGGAGGCGAGCTGCAGCGCCAGCCTCAGGACCACATCATCCCGCTCCATCTCCGGGAGGCGCTCGGCGTGGACGATCGCCTCCCGGAGCGCCTTGGCCGCTTCGGCATGCGCGTAGCCGCGGGCCGCCTTCTCCGCGAACAGCGCCAGGTAGGTGACCGCCTTCCCGGGCTCGTTCGCTTCCGAGGAGTGATAGGCCAGATGGTCGTAGACGTCCTCGAGCCGGCCCGCGTAGAGCGCCTCGAAGGCCCGCATGGCCGCCGCATGGAGGGACTGGCGGCGGTTCCTCAGCAGGGTCTGAGAGACCGCCTCC
>DASQEB010000547.1:0-2454 GCA_035633875.1 Thermoanaerobaculia bacterium | reverse complement strand
GCATCCTCGCCCCCTCCCTTCACCTCGGGGACGAGGAGGAAGGCGTCCAGGGAGGCCGGAGCGTTGGCCAGGAAGATCTCCCGGGGGAGGCACTCGTGCGGCCGGTCCTCCGCCTCCCGCACGCCGGCCGAGGCGCCGCCGTCCTCCGCCTCTCCCTCGTACGCCTGGAGCTGATCGATGTAGTCGACGACTTTGGCAAGCTGGCCGGCGAAGCGCTCTTCCTCCTCCGGGGTGAAACGGAGCCGGGCCAGCGCGGTGATTTTCTTTACGTCTTCGCGGGTTAGTGCCATGGCCTTGAAGTGGAAGTTTAGCCCTGCTCACAGCATGAACGCAATGCTCGCGGGCCAATATTCATAGAATGGGCGGCGATGCCGCACCGCGACCTCCTCCGCTCCTTCCAGATTCTCCTCCATCACCCGGCCGTCCGGACCCTCGTCGCCGTCGCCGGAGAGACGGAGTGCCATCTGGTTGGTGGTGTGCTCCGGGACAAGGCGCTGGGCCTGCCGGTCCACGACATCGACGCGGTGGTGGCCGGCAGGGGACGGGAGATCGCCGGCAGGCTGGCGAAGGAGATGCCAGCGCGGCTCGTCCTCCTCGGCGGCAAGGAGTTCGCCGCCTACCGCCTGGTGGGAGAAGGTGTGGTCGTCGACCTCTGGGATCGCGAGGAGACCACTCTCCACCAGGATCTCGCGCGGCGGGACTTCACCGTCAATTCCTTCGCCCTGGACGCCCGGACGGGCGAGCTGATCGATCCCTTCGGCGGCGTCCAGGACCTGCAGCGGCATCTGCTGCGGGCGACCACTCCGGAGAGCTTCACCGGCGATCCGTTGCGGGTGCTCCGCCTCCCCCGCCTCCTGTTGCGCCTGCCCGGCTTCGCTGCCGAGCCCGGGACGGTGCTCCTGGCCCGGCAGTGCGCTCCCCTCCTCCCCCAGGTCGCTGCCGAGAGGGTGCGGGACGAGCTCCAGCTCACGTTCGAGCACCCCGAGGCCCACCGCGGCCTCGCCTTCCTGGTGGCCCTCGACCTCTACCCCAGCCTCTGGCTCGGAACGCCTGGCGAGCCGGGGCAGACGGGCGGGGCCATGGCCGAGCTCGAAAGCCTCCCGTGCCGTATCCGGGACCTGCGGCGGATCGATCCCGGCCTCGCCGACACAGTGGAGGCAAGGACGACCCGGCTCGCCGCCACCTTCGCGCACCTGCTGGCGGGTGACGGCCGCGGCCCCGCGGAGCTCCTGGCCTCGTTCCAGGAGTCCGGCTACGTCACCCGGCAGACGGCCGGGGATGTGGCCCTTCTCCTGGAGCTGGACGGGATCCCCGGCGACGAGGTCGGCCGCCGCCGCTTCCTCCACCGCGCCGGTCGGCTCTGGACCACGGCGGCCTGCTCCCTCGGAGCGCGGACCTCTGCCCAGGGAGACCCCGCCGCCCTGGAGCGCTGGAGGCGGGAGATCCACGTCCTGGCCGACCTCGCCCGCCGGGAAGGAGCGATGCTCTTCGAGCCGCCGCGGCTCCTTACCGGGTCCGAGGTCCAGGGGCTGCTGGGGATTCCGCCCGGCCCGGAGATGGGCCGGGTCTTGAATGCCGTGCGGCAGGCGCAGATCGACGGGATTGTCAGAACAAAGGAGGAGGCGGTGAGGCTCCTCCGGATGGACGCTCTCTAGCGCGAGAAGATCCCGGACCTCTGGCCCGACTCGCCGCCGCCCATGATGCGCTGGTTGAGCTCCTTGATGCGCTCCATGAGCTTGTCGATCTTCTCCTGCGCCTCCTGGCGGAGGCGGTTGTAGTCGCCGCGGAGCTTCTCGCGTTCCTGGGCCATCTCGGCGATGCGTGCCTTGATCTCCTCGATGTCGTGGTCGCGCTGGCGGATGACCTGCTCCAGGTTGGCGATGTGCTCGTCCTTCTCGGACAGGCGGAGCTTGGTCTTCTCCTCCTGCTCCTCATACAGGCGCTTGAACTGCTGGAGCTCGACGATCTCGGAGAAATCCGATGTGGTGGGGCTCAACTCTCCTCCTCGCTCCTCGATGTTGGGGAACATCTTGCGGAGCTTCAGCGAAAGGTCTTCGGGGTCGGGCGACTGCCGCATGGCCTCGGCGTAGGTGATGGTGCCGTGGACCAGGAGTGCGAGCAGCGACTGGTTCATCGTCTGCATGCGGTAGTAGCCCACCGACGACTCGATCTCCTCATGGATCTGGCTGATCTCCCCCATCTCGATCATCTTGGCGATCTTGGGGGACCCGCGCATGATCTCCAGGGCCGCGACCCGCCCCTGGCCGTCCTGACGCTCCACGAGCTTCATGGAGACGACGCCCTTCATGATCTGGGCGAGCTGGGCCCGGACTTGCGGCTGCTGATCCGCGGGGAAGGTGTCCAGGATGCGGTCGATGGTCTGCGGGGCGGTGTTCGTGTGCAGGGTCGAGAAGACCAGGTGGCCGGTCTCGGCAGCGGTGATCACGGTGGAGA
>DASQEB010000546.1:0-7824 GCA_035633875.1 Thermoanaerobaculia bacterium | reverse complement strand
CCGCGCTCGAGACCCGGCTCGGGGACGCCGAGGAGGGCAGGCGGCTCGCCCCACGGGCGAAGCGGGTCCAGAAGCGCTTCGGCGAGGCGTTCTGGAACGAGGATGGGGGTTTTCTCTATGACGTGATCGACGGCGAGCCGGACGCCGCGCTGCGCCCCAACCAGATCTTCGCCCTCTCCCTGCCGTTCCCCCTCCTGCCGAAGCCGAAAGCGGCCCGGGTGCTGCAAGCTGTCGAGGAGAAGCTCTATACCCCAGTGGGGCTGCGCACCCTCTCGGCGGACCACCCGGCCTACCATCCGGCCTACGAGGGTGATCCGGAATCCCGGGAGGCCGCCTACCACCAGGGCACGGCCTGGACGTGGCTCCTGGGACCCTATATGACGGCCCTCGTCCGCGTTCGCGGCGCGGCCGGCCGGAAAGCGGCCCTGCGGGTTCTCACGGAGCTCCGGGCCCGGCTCGCCGAGGCGGGTGTGGGCTCGCTTCCCGAGCTCTTCGACGCCGAGGTGCCCCACTCGCCCCACGGGTGCATCGCCCGGGCCACCAGCGTCGCCGAGGTGCTCCGCGCCTGGGTGGAGGATGTCCAGGGCGGCGCCGGCCCGAAGGCGCCGGCCGGGCGGTCCTGAGGTTCGGTGGTACCTTTCGGAGCCAGGATCTCGTCCCATCATGAGTCCGAAGGTGAAGCAGCTCATCCACATCGGGAGCCACCGGATCGAGCTCCCCGAAGGAGTCACGGCCCTGGACTGGGCCCTGGAGCGGGTCAACTTCCAGAACCCCCGCATCCGCGCTTTCCTGGGCTGCATCCGCGTGATCGAGGGGGTGCTGGAGAGCAACTACGCCCTGCTCCACTGCTCGCCGGAGCGGCTGCTCGACATCTGGAGCAAGGTACGGCAGGTGACCGGGCTGATCCGCACCCGGATCGCCCCCCTGTTGGACGTGCCCTCCCGCATCCCCCGCCTGGAAGAGGCCCGCCTGAGCGCCGGGACGGCCCTCGCCTTTCTGGACGACCAGGTCCTCTCGTCGCTCGACCGCTTCCCCGCGGAGGTTCCCCAGATCCAGCTCCTGGAGCTGCGCAAGGCCCTCTGCGTGTCCATCGGCCAGATCCACTCCTTCCTCCACGACACCTTCGGCGAGATCATGGCGAGCGACCCGCGGAGCCTCCACGACGCCGACTACTTCATCTCTCGCCGCTTCCCCCGCGACATCGAAGAGGCCGAGTGGCTCCAGGCGACCCTTCTGAAGCTCCAGGAGTACCTGGCCAGCCTCGAGGAGGAGCGTCCCCGCCGTCTCGCTGCCCTGGCCGATTCGATCCGCAGGGAAGAGACGGTTCCGCAGCGCCCGATGTGGGAGGGAACCCGGGTTTTCCTGGAGGGGCTGCTCTCCGGCTTCGTCCCGAAGCTCAAGGAGGTCCTGGCCCTGCGCGGGGTGCGCTTCTACGAGATGGAGATCCTGGACCGTTACACCTACGACATCCCCGCCCGCTGCCGGATGCTCCTGGAGCTCTACGAGACGGCGAGCGATGCGATCGAGGGCATCCGGGCTTCGGCGGGGATCACCCGCGCAGAGCGCGAGCAGGGGGTGCGCGACCTTATCCACTGCCACGCAGCTTTCGCCCGTCGGATGGCCGTCCAGATGGGGGAGATCGACAAGGCCCTGCTCGACCTCGTGGCCTTCATCCCCCTGTGGCTGGAGGCGATCGAAAAGCGCCGGGCCCTGCTGCTCAGGAGGAGCGCCGAGGCCGAGGAGGCCGGCCCGTAGGGCGCGGGCGCCGCTCGCCCCGGAAGGGGGCCGGGCCCGCTCCGGGCCGGGAGGGCCGCGGCCGGGGACGCTCCCCTCGCTCCTCGTCCTGCCGGCCGCGCTCCGGCGTCGCCACCCGGACGGCCACCGGACGGCCCCGGAGGGTGGCCCGGGCCATGCGTTCCAGGATCTGGTCGCGGAAGCGCGCCGGCACCTCGACGAAGGTGAAGCGGTCGTAGATGTCGATCGAGCCGATGGCCTTGCCCGGCACGCCCGCCTCGTTGGCGATGGCGCCCACGATGTCCGCCGGCCGGATCCCGGCCCGGCCGCCGGCGTCGAGGAAGAGGCGGACCATGCCGTCCTCGGCCGCGGGTACACCCTCCGGCTCGGGCTCCACCTCCACCTCCAGCGGTTTGTCCCCCCGGGCGAGCCGGGCCGCAGCGGCGGCGATCTCGGCGAGGTCGAGCCCCTCGTCCACCAGCTCCTCCACCAGGGTGAGATAGAGGTCCAGGTCCCCTTCGGCCAGGGTTTTGCGGATGCTGTCCTTGAAGAGCGCGATCCGCCGCGCCGCCACGTCGGCCTGGGTGGGCATCTTCATCGGCGTGATGCGCTGGCCGGTGTAGCGCTCGATCTCCCCCATCATCCGCCGCTCGCGGGGAGAGACGAAGAGCACGGCAATGCCGGAGCGCCCGGCCCGGCCGGTGCGGCCGATCCGGTGGACGTAGGCCTCCGCGTCGTACGGGATGTCGTAGTTGATGACGTGGCTGATGCGTTCCACGTCCAGGCCGCGGGCCGCCACGTCGGTCGCCACGACGATCTCCACCTGGCCAGCCCGCAGGCGGCGGATCACCCCCTCGCGCTGGGCCTGGCCCATGTCGCCGTGCAGGGCCTCGGCGGCGTACCCCCGTGCCTCCAGCTTCTCGGCCAGTTCGCCCGCTCCGGTCTTGGTGCGCGCGAAGACCAGCACCGCCTCGGTCGGCTCGGTCTCCAGGATGCGGGCGAGGGCCTCGATCTTCTGCTGTGGGGAGACGTTCAAATACCGCTGCTCGGTGGCCGGCACGGTGAGCGTCCGGTGCTCGATCTCGATGGAAACCGGGTCCTTCAGGTGCCGCTCGGCGATCCGGCGGATCTCCCGCGGCAGGGTCGCCGAGAAGAGCGCCGTCTGCCGCTCCGCGTGCGCCTGAGAGAGGATCCACTCCACGTCCTCGATGAACCCCATGCGAAGCATCTCGTCCGCCTCGTCGAGCACGACCATCCGCAAGGCGTCCAGCCGCAGCGTCCCCCGGCGCATGTGGTCCATGATTCGGCCCGGCGTGCCCACGACCACGTGCACCCCGCGGTCGAGGCGTTTCAACTGGAGCTGGATCGGCTGGCCACCGTAGACGGGGAGCACCCCCACGCGGCCGAGGTGCTTCGAGTACGTATGGATCGCCTCCGCCACCTGGATCGCCAGCTCCCGGGTGGGGGCGAGGACCAGCGCCTGGACCTCGGAAAGCCCCGGGTCGATCTTCTCCAGGATGGGGAGAGCGAAGGCCGCGGTCTTCCCCGTCCCGGTCTGCGCCTGCCCCAGGAGGTCGCGGCCGGCCAGCAGCGGCGGGATCGTTTTCGACTGGATCGGCGTGGGCGCCTCATAGCCCACGTCGGTGAGGGCCCTCAGGAGGGGCTCCGAGAGCCCCAGGTCCGCGAAAGACTCCGCATCATCGTTTTCTCGTTCGTCTGTCATCGTCTCCTCTGCCTCCTCACGCCTCCGGTTCTCCAGCAAAAATCCCGCCGTGCGGGTAAGATGACACAAACCTCCCCGGGCCTGCTGCGTAGAGAGTGGAGGGAGCGGCCCCCCGGGGCCCCCCAACCTTTGAAAACCATGGAGACGACATGACGCCACCCCTCGAGCTGCGCGACGTACGCAAGAGCTACGGCGACTTCGTGGCCGTGGACGGGGTCTCGCTGACGGTGCCGCCCGGGAGCATCTACGGCTTTCTGGGGCCGAACGGCGCCGGCAAGACCTCCACCATCCGCATGATCATGGACATCACCGCCCCGGATTCGGGCGAGGTTCGCTTCTTCGGCCATCCGCGGACGTCCGAGGACCTGCGCCGGGTGGGCTACCTCCCCGAGGAGCGGGGACTGTACCGGAAGATGACGGTGACCGAGCAGCTCACCTTCCTGGGCGAGATCCGCGGGCTCAAGAAGAGGGACCTCCTGCCCCGGATCGAGCGCTGGCTCGAGCGCGTCGACCTCGCCAAGTGGGCCAAGTCCAAGGTCGAGGAGCTGTCCAAGGGCATGCAGCAGAAGGTCCAGCTCATCGGGACCGTGCTCCACGAGCCGGAGCTCCTGATTCTCGACGAGCCCTTCTCCGGCCTTGACCCGATCAACCAGGAGCTGTTCCGGGAGCTCCTCGTCGAGCACCGGCGGCAGGGCAGGAGCGTGATCTTCTCGACCCACGGCATGGATCTCGCCGAGCGCATGTGCGACCACATCTGCCTGATCAACCGTGGCCGCGTCGTGCTGGAAGGGGAGCTCCAGCAGATCAAGCGCCGGGTCGGGGGCAACACCTACCGGCTGGTGGCCGAGGGGGACCTCGACCGCCTGAAGGACCTCCCCGACGTCGAGCAGGCGGTGGCCAACAACGGGGTCGTGAAGCTCATGCTGCGGCCGGACGCCACGGGTCCCGAGACCCTGCGCCGGATCGTCGAGTTCCTGAACGTCCACGAGTTCCGCTCCGAAGAGCCGGAGCTGGAGCAGATCTTCATCAAGGCGGTGCGCGATGCGTCCTGACAACATCGTCGTCGTTGCCAAGCGGGAGTACCTGCAGCGGGTCAAGACCAAGGGGTTCTGGATCAGCACCCTCCTCCTCCCCCTGTTCATCGTGGCGGTCACCGTCCTGCCCGCCCTCCTCATCGGAATGTCCGAGACCCGGCAGACGATCGTCGTCGTCGACGAGACCGGCCGGCTCGGCGCCGAGCTCGCCCAGCGGGCGAACAGCCGGGACGGCAAGCCGAAACCGGACGCGGACAAGCGGGGCATGGCGGTGGACGAGTCGCAGATGGCCCGGTTCGACGTCCGGGTCGAGCCTCCGGCCGCCAACCGCGAGACCCAGAGAGCCGATCTCAACCGCCGGGTCCTCGCCGAGGAGATTGACGCCTGGGTCTGGATCCCGAAGAGCGTCCTCCAGGGAGACCGGGTCGAGTACCACGCGAAGAACACTTCGAACCTCTTCACCCAGGATGCCCTGGAGGATGACCTTTCGTACGTGGTGCGGCGCGCGCGCCTCGCCGAGGCCGGGCTCGATCCCGAGCGCGTCGGCGAACTGACCCGGCAGGTCCGGCTCGACACCCAGCAGGTCTCCGAAGAGGGGAGCCGCGCCGGGGGAGGGGTGGGCGGCATGCTCTTCGCCATCACTCTGTTCATGATCCTCTACACCATGATGTTCGTCTGGGGCCAGCAGGTGATGAACAGCGTTCTCGAGGAAAAGGGCTCCCGGGTCATCGAGGTCATCCTCTCCTCGATCAAGCCCTTCGAGCTGCTCATGGGCAAGCTCGTCGGCACCTGCCTCGCGGGCCTGACCCAGCTCGGCATCTGGCTCGGCACCATGATCGTCCTCACCGCTCCCGGGATCGCCGCCGCGATGGTTTCCCTGCCCAAGGAGCTCAACATCCCGTCTCTGACGCCCGAGATGGCGATCCACCTCCTGCTCTTCTTCATCCTGGGCTTCTTCGCCTTCTCCACCCTGTATGCCGCCATCGGCTCGGCGTTCAACAACCTCCAGGAGGCGCAGCAGGCGGCGAGCTTCGCCATGCTGTTCCTGATCATCCCGGTCTTCATCATGTACTCCGTCATCAACGACCCGGGCTCGACCATGGCGGTGGTCATGTCCCTGATCCCCGTCTTCACGCCCCTCCTCATGCCGCTCCGGATCGTCACCCAGATGCCGCCCTACTGGCAGATCCTTCTCGCCTACCTCTTCTCCCTGGCCTTCATCTGGGGGATGGTCTGGTTCTGCGCCCGCATCTACCGGGTCGGCATCCTCATGTACGGCAAGAAGCCGACCTTCCAGGAGATCCTCCGCTGGGTCCGCTACGCCTGAAACCCGGCCGGGTCCTCCCTTCTGGCGCTAAGATGACGGCGCACGGACGAGGAGGACCCGACTTTTGAATCCCCACACCCGCCGGTTCGACATGGGAAGCTTCGGCTTCGGGGGCCCCGCCCCCCGGGACCTGCTGGTCCTGCTGGGCGTCCTGTTCGCCACCTTCACCCTGCGGTTCTTCGAGGCGACCCGGATCATCCCGGCGCTCTTCGAGCTCACTCCGCTCGCCTGGCGGACCGGCTTCGTCTGGCAGCTCGCCACCTACCCATTCATCGGCTACGGGAGCCCGGGGATCTGGTTCCTGCTCGAGCTGCTCATCCTCTACATGTTCGGCCGGGACGTCTACAACGGTCTCCTCCGGCGCCACTTCTGGCGGCTCCTCCTGTGGAGCGGGATCGGGGCGGCCGTGCTTGCGGTCGTCGTCCACATCCTGATGACCTTCTCCGGGGCGGCGCCCGCGGCCCCCTTCGCCCTGATGCAGGGGCAGCGGATGCTCCTCGCCATCTTCATCGCCGCCTTCGCCACGGCCCACGGCGACGCCACGATCTACCTCTTCTTCATCCTGCCGATCCGCGCCCGCTGGTTCCTGGGGCTCGAGATCCTCTTCGCCTTCATGGCCTTCCTCGCCACCAAGGACCTCCCCGGTTTCCTGGGGATCTGCGCCGGCGTGGGGCTCACCTACGGCTACGTCCGTTCCAGCGGCTCCTTCCGCGGCGGCAAGCGGAGCTTCCGGGAGATGCGGCTGCGCCTGGAGAGGTGGTGGATCCAGAGGAAGCTCGACCGGGCGCGGCGCAAGCGGGGCTTCAAGGTGATCCCGGGCGAGAAGGGGCAGAACGTGCGGAAAGGGCCGTGGGTGAATTAGTCACCCTGGGAGCGCCGGCGTCCCGCCGGCTGTAAGGGCTTTCGGCAGCAGCACCCACATCCGTCCCCGGTGCTTCATCTTCCCGGCGAGCTCGGCGGCCTCCTCGCCGTGGCCCCAGAACACGTCCCCCCGGACGGGACCACGGATGGCGCCGCCCGTGTCCTGGGCCACCATCAGGCGCCGGAGCTTGCGGCCGGGCTGGCCCTCGGCGGCGGGCGGCAGGCTCGCGGCGAGCCAGAGGGGGAGGCCCAGAGGGAAGAACTTGCGGTCGACCGCGAGCGACCGGCCTGCAGTCAGGGGGATGCCCTCGGCTCCCAGAGGGCCCTCGCCCTCGATCTCCTGGAAGAAGACGTAGGAGGCGTTCTTCTGCAGGACCGCCGCGGCCTCCTCCGGGTTCTCCTCCAGCCACTGGCGGATGGACTGCATGGAGACCTCTTCGCGCCGGAGCGCCCCGCGCTCGATCAGGTCCCGGCCGATCGCGAAGTACGGATGGCCGTTCTGGGCCGCGTAGCCCACCCGCATCTCCCCGCCCTCGGCGAGGCGCACCCGTCCTGAGCCCTGGATGTGGAGGAAGAAGGCGTCCACCGGGTCGTCCACCCAGACCAACTCCAGCTTGCGGCCGGCCAGCGCCCCCGCGTCGATTTCCCGGCGGCCGGGATAGGGCTCGAGGCTGCCGTCCACCACCTTGCCGGCGATGCGCTGACCTTTAAGCTCTTCCCGAAAATCCCCCAGGTCCACCATCACCAGCTCGGGCGGGCGGATGTACAGCGGCACCGTGTACTTGCCGCCGCGCCTGCGGCTGCCGTGCAGCAGCGGCTCGTAGTAGCCGGTGAAGAGCCCGAGGGCCCTCCCGTTGTTGGTGACCGCGGCCGGCTGGAGGTGCGCCTCGAAGAACGCCCGGGCAGCGGCCGAGCTCCCGGCCGGGACCCGGGCCACCGCCGCGCAGACTGGCTTCCAGTCTCCGGCCGTGCCGGCGAAGCCCGCTCCCCCCATCCCGGCTGCGTCTGGCAGCCTGGAGATCCGCCGGCAGGACCGGAGCAGGGCCGGCAGCGCCTCGGCCACCGCATCCTGCCCCCAACCCGGCAGGTCCGCGAACCGCGCCGGCTCCAACACCAGCCGGTCCTCCGCCGGCGGCCCCGGGATC
>DASQEB010000545.1:0-6474 GCA_035633875.1 Thermoanaerobaculia bacterium | reverse complement strand
CCGGAACGAAGTGGGAGTACTCCAAGTCCGCCTACAGCCTGCTCGCCGCGATCGTGGAGAAGCTCTCCGGCCAGCCGTACGAGACCTTCGTCCGCGAGCGTTTCTTCGAGAAGGCCGGCATGGACAAGACCGGGTACGTCCTCCCGAAGTGGAACCGGGACGAGGTCGCCAAGGGATACGCCAGCAGCGGATATCGCGGCACCCCGCTCGACCAGCCGTGGGCGCCGGACGGCCCGTCGTGGAACCTGCGCGGCAATGGGGGCATGCTCTCGACCGTGGGGGACCTCTACCGCTGGCACCTCGCCCTGGAACGGGGAGACCTGCTCTCCCCGGAATCACGGGAGAAGGCCGCCATCCCTCACGTGCCGACCGGGAGGCGGGAGGGGGAGGCGTACGGCTACGGGTGGTTCATCACCAAGACTCCTCGGGGCACCCGGCTCGTGGCCCACAGCGGAGGCAACGGCACCTTCACGGCTTATTTCAACCGGTACGTGGACGAAAACGTGGTGCTCGTCACGGCCACGAACGACACCGGCAGCGAGTTCCGGGGCGTGGCCCCCAACCTCTCCAAGATCCTCTTCGGAGACCCGCCGCCGGAGCTTCCCGCGGCCCGCGCCGAGGTCGATCCGCAGACCCTCCGCAAGTACGCTGGCTGGTACGCGCCCTCCCCGGGCCAGGACTTCGAGGTCGCCGTGGACAGGGGCCAGTTGGCCGTCCGGCCCAGCGCGCCCGTGGTCGGCCGGCTCTTCACCCGCTTCCCCGCCCTGACCGCGGCGGAGGCCGAGAGGGTCCGCGACATGGAAAGCCTGACGCAGAGAATCATCCAGGGGATCGATCGCGGCGATCTGGAGCCGATCCGCGAGGTGCTGTGGACGGACATGAAGATGGAGGACGAGAAGACGTACTGGGGGGAGGCCTGGCCCAAGTGGAAGCAGGAGTGGGGCGCCTACCAGGGCTCGGAGGTGCTCGGTACGCAGAAGAGCGGCGATCTGCTGAACACGTACGTCCTGATCCATTTCGAGCGCGGCTCGCGCGTCGTCTACTTCCAGCAGAAGCCCGACGGGCGGATCTTCCTGAACACGAGCACGGGCACTCCCGAAGGACGGCTGCTGCCACCGATCTACCGATTCGTCCCGCAGTCCGAGACCCAATTCGCGACCTACAACTTCACGCTCGGCACGGAGGCCCGCGTCCGGTTCCGGATCGGCGAAGGCGGCATGGTCGAGGCCCTCGTGGTCCAAGGTCCGGAGGGGGAGGTCCTGGCCCGCAGGGTCCGCCAGCCGAGTTGATATGCTTCCTCTCCCATGGAACCCCTCTATGACACCCTCGTCGTGGGGGAGCTGATCGGGGAGAAGCGGCACCTCTCGGCGCTCCGGCTCCAGGACGGGACCGTGCTCCAAGCGGAGGTCTTCTTCGTCTCCAGCCCCGCCCACGGGCGGACGGACCTCGCCCGGCAGCTCGTGATGATCGACCAGCACCTGCGCCGGCAGGACGTCGCCTAGGAGGACCGATCATGGACATCATCTGCCTCGACGAAGGTGGGTGCCTCTATCTCTCTCCCAAGATCACCGACTGGAGCCACCTCTCGGACCGGGAGATCACCGTGGTGATCGATCTCGAGGGGGACCTGGATCACGGCGTGCCCACGATCCCCAACCACGTTCTTTATATCTACTTCCCGATTTATGACGAGGATCTGCCGGACCTCACCAAGCTCCAGGCTGTTGCCCGGCTCGGCGCCGAGCTCGTCCGCAGCGGCCACCGGGTGCTCTCCCACTGCGGCATGGGGTTCAACCGCTCGGCCCTGGTCGCGGGATTGATCCTCCTGGAGATGGGGATGAGCGGCGAGGAGGTCGTCCGCCACCTCCGCGCCAAGCGGCCGGGCGCCCTGTTCAACGAAAATTTCGCCAACTACCTGCTGTCCCTTCGGTGAGCGAGATCGATTCCCCTTCCTGGTGGTTCGCCTTCCGCGGCAGCGAGCTGCTGGTCCGGGTGGAGGGCTCCGAGGCCCGCATCCTGCGGAACGATGAGTGGGAGAGCCTGGGTCTCCCGGCCGGAGCGCCCCACGCCGTGGGCAGCTTCCAGGGCGCTGGCGCCTGGGCCGTGGAGGTACCGGAGGGCATGGAGCCTCCGGAAGGGATGGTCTTCCACGGCCTGCGGCGCCTCTGGGGTCTTCTGGAAGAGGAGGCATGGCGGCTCGCCGGTCGCGCCGTGCAGATCGTGGACTGGGACCGCAATCACCGCTTCTGCGGCCGGTGCGGTGCCGAAACCGAGCCCAAGACCGGCGAGTGGGCCCGCGTCTGCCCCCGCTGCGGCCTCCAGCACTTCCCCCGGCTCTCCCCCGCCGTGATCGTCCGTATCGAGCGGGGGGACGAGATCCTTCTCGCCCGCTCCCCCCATTTTCCGCCGGGCGTCTACAGCACCCTCGCCGGCTTCGTCGAGCCGGGCGAGTCCCTGGAGCAGACGGTGGTCCGCGAGGTCGAGGAGGAGGTCGGCGTCCGGGTGACCAAAGTCCGCTACTTCGGCAGCCAGCCCTGGCCGTTCCCCAACTCCCTGATGATCGGCTTCGTGGCCGAGTACGAATCCGGCGAGATCATCCCTGAGCCCGGAGAGATCGAGGACGCCGGCTGGTTCACGGTGGAGACCCTGCCCAAGGTGCCTCCGAAGCTGAGCATCGCGCGGGCGTTGATCGACCAGTTCGTGGAGGCCCGGCGGAAAGGTTAGGGGGCCTTCCTCCCGATGTACAGGATGTGCGCGTGCGGATACCCCGCCCCCATCCCCACCGCCTCGAACTCTGCGAACCCCGCTCCCAGCAGCCTCTCCCGCATCCGCGACGGCGGCTCGTAGCTCCAGGCCGTCCCGATGGTGAGGCCGATGCGGTCCGAGATCCGCTCCTGGGTGCGGTTCCAGAAGGCCTTCCAGCGGTGCTCGGGGTCCAACTCCTTGATCAGGAAGACTCCCCCAGGGACGAGGCGTTCGTGGACCGAGCGGAACAGGGCGTCCCATTCGCTCAGGGGAAAGCGGTAGAGGACGTCGAGCATCGTCACGGCGTCGAACATCCCCGCGACGGACACGTCGTACCCCGCAACGAGGTGGAGGGAGGGAGCCCGAGGAAAAAAAACGACCTTTCTTAAGTCAGGCTCGACCGCGACAACGCGGCGGGCTCCCCTTCGGGCGGCGAAGTATGCGAAGATTCCATGCCCCGCACCGATATCCAAAACGTTGGCCTTTGGTGGCACGAAGTCCAGGACCCGGAGGAACGGGCAGGAAAGAAAGCGGCCGAGCACATGGAGGCGAGCCGGAAGCGGCATCTTTCCATAGGTTCGGCGCACCAGGGCGAGCGCTTCGAGATATCCAAGCGAGGTCATCGACTTTATCTTTTATATAGCACAGAGGGCGTGAAAGTTTCAGATTTCTGGGGCTCCGGCTTGCTCCGGCGGCCGTCCCTCCCCGCATGGCTCGGGTTCGGGGTGGTGACCCTTGCCCGCGCGCTGACCCTCCCCGAAAGCCTCTGGGAGTCGGACGAAATCCGCTTTGCCCAGGCGATCGAGAAGTTCGACCCGATCGCCCACACGCCGCACCCTCCAGGCTATCCGCTCCTGGTAGGGCTCGGGAAGCTGTTCGACCTCGTCTTCCGCGATCCCTTCACGAGCCTGGTGGCTCTCGCCTTCGTCTCCACCCTCGTGAGCTACGCCGCGCTGGTGGTGGCGTTCCGGCGCATGCTCGCCGATCCCGGGGCGGATCCCGAGACCCAGTCCGCGGCCGGGCGGGTGGCAGTCGTGGGGGCGCTCCTCTTTCATCTCTCGCCCGCGATGATGGTCCAGGGCGCGCTCCCCATGTCCGACCCGCCGGCGCTGATGTTCCTGTCGCTGGCGCTGGCGGCGGGGACGATCCTCACTACAACCGGCTCCTCTCTCGCCGCCGTCACCTTCGGAGCCTGCGCCTCGGCCGCGATCGGGTGCCGTCCCCAACTCGCCATTCCCATCCTGCCCCTGCTGGTGGTGGCCCTCTGGCAGGCGCCGGGATGGAGGAGCCGGGGACGGGCCCTGGGCTCCTTTGTCGTCGTTTGCCTGATCTGGCTGATCCCCCTGGTGATCGCCACGGGCGGGATCGAAGGCTTCCTTCAGTACCAGTCCAGGCAGGCCGCCTACGTGGCCGCACAGGACGCCGCGGCCTCCCGGAACGGCTGGTCCCCGGCCGCCATCGCGCTGCGGTTCATCGCCCATCCGTGGGGCATCCAGCGGATGTCGCTTCCGATTCTCCTGCTGGCGACGATGGGCGTGGCGTGGCTCGGCTGGCGCCGCCGATGGCGGGTCCTTCCGCTCGTCGTGCTCACCGCCGTACACATCGGCTTCGGGCTCCTCGTCATGGACCCGGCGGACGGCGTCCGCTACGCCCTGCCATCCGTTCTCGGCGTGGCCTTTCTGGCTGCGGCGGGGGTGGGTGCCGGGATGGAGCGGCTGCGGGTACCGGGGCTCGCGTACGGAGCGGCCGTCCTCGCCGCGGCCGGGACCTGGGTGTATGCCGGGCCTCTGCTGGAGGTGCGCTCGACGACCCTTTCTCCTCCGGTCCGGGCGGCCCTCTGGGCGAAGCGCGAGCTTCCTCCCGGCGCGGCCATCCTGTGGGAGGGGGACCTCGTGCCCCACAGCCTCTATCTTTTCCGGGACTTCCAGAAGATGCCGGTCGGTGTCGGGATGAGCCAGTTCGCCCGGGGGTCCTCCGCTCCCGTCTATCTCTTCACCGAGGGGGAGAGCTCCTGGCCGGGGGCCAGGGTCTTCCGCTGGCCGGAGAGCGACGCCTACGGCAAGCTCACCCGGAACAAGTACCGCGTGGTCTCCCTGGCCCCCTTCCCGAGGACCCGGCGCTACCAAACGGTCCGGGGGCTCCACCCCTTCGAGCAGACCGTCCGCGCGGCGCACTGGCGATGGATGAAGGAGGACGCCGCTCTCCTTCTCTTTCCGCCCCGGGGAGCCGGAAAGGTCGCCGTCACCCTCGGCCTCGCCGCCGAGGCGCCGATCCCCTCGAACGCCGTGACCGTCCTGGTGGCCGGCCGGCCCGCGGCCTCCCTGCAGATCCCGCGGGGAGGTCAACGTCGGGCCGTGCTCCCGCTCCCCCAAGCCCCGTCCGTGGAGGTCGCCTTCCGTGCCCGGCAGAGCTTCGTTCCCGCCGAGATGGGTACCGGCACCGACACGCGGCGGCTGGCCGTCCAGCTCCTGGATTTGGAGCAGATCCATCCCTGACCCGGAACCCGAACCATGGATGCGCGCCCTTCCGTTTCCCTCGTCATCCCGATGTTCAACGAAGAGGAGAACATCGACCACGCCCTCACCTGCGCCGTCCTGGCCCTGGAGCGCCACGCCGGCGATTGGGAGGTCCTCGTCGTGGACGACGCCTCGACCGACGGCTCGGCCGAGATCGTTCGCCAACGGGCGGCGCAGGAGCCACGCATCCGCTTCCTGCGGCACGAGATCAACCGGAAGCTGGGCGCCACCATCCGGACCGGGTTCGCCGCCGCTCAAAAGGATGTGGTCCTCTACATGGATGCCGATCTCCCCTTCGATCCCGACGCGCTCGGCCGGGCGATCAGTGCCATGCAGGTCACCCGGGCAGATGTCGTGGCAGGGTACCGGCTCGACCGCACCATGGAGGGATTCCGGCGGACGGTCTATTCCTACTTCTACAACCTTCTGATCGGACTGCTCTTCGGCTGGCCTCATCGGGACATCAACTTCTCCTTCAAGCTCATGCGGAGGGAGGTTCTGGAGGCCATCGAGCTCCGCTCGGAGGGCTCGCTCATCGACGCCGAGCTGATCGTCAAGGCCAAAAACCTGGGCTTCGTCATCCAGCAGCTCGGCCTGGACTACTTCCCCCGCACCCGGGGCCGCTCGACCCTGTCCTCGCCCACGGTCATCCTGAAGATCTTCCGTGAGCTCATCTCCCTCTACTCCGAAATGCGCCACCCGCACCGGAGGGAGAAACCGGACGCCCTCCACGACCCGGCCGAGCGGCCTGCACACACGTGAAAGCCCTCGTCGTCACCGCCGACGACGTGGGCCTCCATCCCGGCATGACTCTGGGAGCCCTGGAGGCCCACGACCGGGGGATCGTCACCGCCGTGAGCGTCGCCGCGAACGGCCGCGCCTTCGAGCACGCTGTGGATCTGCTGAAGGACCGTCCGAAGCTGGACGTGGGAATCCACCTCACACTCGTGGGGGAGCGTCCTCTCTCCCCTCCGGACAGGATCTCTACTCTCTTGGGTGGGGACGGAGCCCTCCTCCCGGCCTTCCCCGCCTTCGTCCGCCGTGCCGTCCTGGGGGGAATCGATAGAGGCCATCTCGAGAGGGAGCTCCGCGCCCAGATCGAGCGGCTGCTCGGAACAGGTCTGACGGTGGTTCACGCCAACGGGCATCAACATCTCCATGTCTGGCCCGGGGTGCTCGAGGTCGTTCTGAAGCTGGCGGCGGAGTACGGGAT
>DASQEB010000544.1:0-7797 GCA_035633875.1 Thermoanaerobaculia bacterium | reverse complement strand
ACTCGGGCGCTGGGGGCGGGCGGGGCCCGGAGCGATCTTGTCTGGATCAACAGGCACAGATGCACCAATCGTTGCACAAGCTGTGGCACTTCCCGAAAATGCAGCCACGGCTCGTACAATAGTCGTCGCACCTTCTGATGTCGTCGAGGCTGCAGCTCACACAGGCGGCGGCATCCGCTTGTGGAACCTCTGCGGGTACGAGTGCAAAAAGGACCAGCGCGAGAAGGCAACAGATCTTGGCAATCCTCTTCATTGGCTCCTCCTTTGCTGCGAGAGAGATGTCACGGGGCTGCTCCGAGCCCGCCCCCCAACACCAAGGTGCAGCCGGCCGGTGCGGATGAGCCGTCCGTGCGGGAGCGTTCCGCTTCTCCCCCGCTCAGCACAGGCCGGGATGAGTCGCGCTGTATCCAGCGATACAGCCTGTGTATGGGATGCAGCCTAGTTCTGGAGAACAGAGGATTTGTGTGCGGCCTTTACCCCGCATAGATCTGCAACTCCCGCAGTTCCCTGATCTGGTCCCGCAGCGACGCTGCCTCCTCGAACTCCAACCGCTTCGCCGCCGCCCGCATTTCCTTCTCCAAGCGGGCGATCCTCTCGGCCAGAGGAACATCCGATCCATCCCCCCCTGCCTCGGAGAGCCGGGTGGGACCGGCCGAGTACAGATCGAGTTGGCTCATCTGGACGAGCGGGTTGTGGATGTCCTTCAGGATGGTGGCGGGCTCGATGCCGTGCTCTTCATTGTAGGCCCGCTGCCTGGCGCGGCGGCGCTCGGTCTCGTCCATGGCCCGCTTCATGGAGTCGGTGACGTGGTCGGCGTAGAAGATGACGCGGCCGTTGACGTTTCTCGCGGCGCGGCCGGCGGTCTGGATGAGGGAGGTTTCGCTGCGGAGGAAGCCTTCCTTGTCCGCGTCCAGGATGGCGACGAGCGAGACCTCGGGGAGGTCGAGGCCTTCGCGGAGGAGGTTGATCCCCACGAGGACGTCGAACTCTCCCCGGCGCAGGGCGGTGATGATCTCCACCCGCTCCAGGGTCTCGATGTCGCTGTGCAGGTAACGGACCTTGATCCCCACCTCGCTCAGGTACTGGGTCATCTCCTCGGCCATGCGCTTGGTGAGGGTGGTCACCAGGACGCGCTCCTTCCTGGCCACGATCTTGCGGATCTCCCCTACCAGGTCGTCCACCTGGCCGCGGGCGGGGCGGACTTCGAGGACCGGGTCGAGGAGGCCGGTGGGGCGGATGAGCTGCTCGACGACCACGCCCTGGGTGCGCTCGAGCTCCCAGGGGGCCGGGGTCGCCGAGACGTAGATGCGCTGCCCCATGCGGGCGTCGAACTCCTCGAAGGTGAGGGGACGGTTGTCGAGCGCCGAGGGGAGGCGGAAGCCGAAGTCCACCAGGGTCGTCTTCCGCGAGCGGTCGCCGTGGTACATGCCCCGCACCTGGGGGATGGTCTGGTGGCTCTCGTCCACGACGAGGAGAAAATCCTTCGGGAAGTAGTCGAACAGGGTCGGCGGCGGCTCGCCCGGGGCGCGGCCAGAGAGGTGGCGCGAGTAGTTCTCGATGCCGTGGCAGTAGCCGATCTCCTTGAGCATCTCGAGATCGAAGAGGGTCCGCTGCTCGAGGCGCTGCCGTTCCAGGAGCTTGCCCTGGGATTCCAGCTCGCCCAGCCGCCAGCGCAGCTCCTCGGCGATGCCTTCGATCGCCATCTCCAGGCGGGACTTCGGAGTGACGTAGTGGGTCTTGGGATAGACGGCGATACGGTCCACCTCCTGGAAGGACTCGCCGCGGAGGACGTCGAAGCGGGTGATGCGGTCGATCTCGTCGCCAAAGTACTCGACCCGCAGGCCCACCTCCTCGTAGGGGGGGAGAATCTCCAGGACGTCCCCGCGCACCCGGAAGCTGCCGTGGTGGAGGTCCAGGTTGGTGCGCTGGTACTGCATGTCCACCAGGCGCTTCAAGGCCGGCTCCATGCCGTGCTCGTCCCCCCGGCTGAAGAACTGGAGCATGCCGTAGAAGGCTTCGGGCGAGCCAAGGCCGTAGATGCAGGAGACGGAGGCCACGATCAGCACGTCCCGCCGCTCGAAGAGGGCCTTGGTGGCCCGCAGGCGGAGGCGGTCGATCTCCTCGTTGATGCTCGTCTCCTTCTCGATGTAGGTGTCGGTCGCCGGGACGTAGGCCTCGGGCTGGTAGTAGTCGTAGTAGGAGACGAAGTACTCGACGGCGTTGTTGGGGAAGAAGCTCCGGAACTCCTGAAAGAGCTGCGCCGCCAGGATCTTGTTATGCGAGAGGACGAGGGTGGGCCGGTTGACGGTCTCGATCATCTTGGCGATGGAGAAGGTCTTCCCCGATCCGGTGACCCCCAGGAGCACCTGTTCCTTGTCCCCCCGCTCGAGACCCTCGACGAGCTGGCGGATGGCCTCGGGCTGGTCCCCCTGGGGCGTGAAGCGTGAAACGAGCTGAAAGTCCGGCATGGCGAGATTCTAGAACGTGGCGGGGGGTGTGCCTCTTCCCCCATAGGCGCTAACTTTGTCTCGGACATGTTCGTCCTCTCCCGGCCCGTTGGGCCGGACTCCTACGGAGAAATGCCCAAAGTTAACGCGTATGGCCTCTTCCCCCCACCCCGTCAGATCGACTCGCCCGCCGGCGTCTTCCCCGCCGCCTCTTCCAGATCCCGCGTCAGCTCCAGGATCTCCTCCCGGGTCAGCCTCTGTTTCCCGGAGAGGGACATCATCTTCCGTTGGAGGTCCTGCAGCTCGGCCGGATTGATCTTCCCTGAATCGACGGCTTCCTGGAGGTCCGCAAACGCCCGCTGGAGCCGCTCCTTCTCTTCGGGCGTCACGTCCGGGGGGAGCTGGGCCAGGATGGTGGCCTCCATCTGGCCGAGGGCCCAGTCGAGGAGCTTGGGCGCGTTGGTAATGAGGAGGACGAGGCCGACCCCTAAGAGCACGAGGACGACCAGGCACCCGATGATCACGGGCTTGCCGCAGCCCGAGGGACGCGGGGCCGGGGCCGGTCCCGTGGGGTTGAACGGCGAGGACGGCGGCGGATACGAGGAGCTGGGGGGTTCCATGCGACCTCCGATATGAGTTGTGACTCCTTGGCGGTCCGCGCCCTTTGTATCACCGCCGAGCAGGGCGGACAAGCCGCGCCGCTCTATAATGCCGGCCATGGAGTACGAACCCCTGGCATCCCCCCGCTCCGTCGAGGACACGACCGCGCCCCCCCGGCGCAGCAGGAGGCTGGTGCGCTGGCTCTGGCCCCTCCTGGCCGCCCTGATCGTAGGAGCGGTCGCCGGCGTGGCCGTGGCCGCCGCCATCCACATGCCCCGGGTGGACGCGCTGGCCAACTACAAGCCCAGCCTGGTGACCCAGCTCTATGCCCGGGACGGGAGCGTCTTCGCGACCTTCGCCCGGGAGCGGCGGGTAATGCTCAAGGAGGGGCAGATTCCCCCGGTCGTGCAGCAGGCGGTGCTCGCCTCCGAGGACGCCAACTTCTTTCAGCACGGCGGCATCGACGCCCTCGGGATTGCCCGAGCCGCCTGGGTGGACCTCCGGGCCGGCAAAGTCGTGGAGGGGGCCTCGACGATCAGTATGCAGCTCGCCCGGAGCCTCTTCCTCTCCCGGGAGCGGACCTGGCGGCGCAAAGTCGAGGAGGCGTTCCTGGCGGTCGAGTTGGAGAAGAACTACAGCAAACCGCAGATCCTCACCCTCTATCTCAACCTCGTGAACCTGGGCCACGGCAACTACGGGGTGGAGGCGGCCTCCCGCTACTTCTTCAACAAGCCGGCGGCCAAGCTCACCCTGCCCGAGGCGGCGACGCTTGCGGGCATCCTGCCGCTGCCGAGCCGCTACAGCCCGCACCGTCTGCCCGAGGTGGTCCTGAGCCAGCGGAACCGGGTTCTGCGCCGCATGCTGGAGGAACGCTTCATCACTCAGGCGCAATATCAGCGGGCGGTCGCCCAGCCGCTGCTCGTCGCCCCGCAGCAGGCCGAGGAGGTCTCAGCTCCCTACTTTGCCGAAGACGTCCGCAAGTACCTCGAGGCCACCTACGGCGCCACGGACCTCTATCAAGGCGGGCTCCAGGTGCAGACCACGCTCGACCCGCTGATCCAGAAGTCCGTGGAGAAGGGCGTGCGCTCGGGGCTCTCCCGGCTGGCCCGCCGGCGCGGCTGGCGCGGCCCGATTGCCCATCTTGAGGAGCCGGAGATCGAGACGCAGCAGCTCCCGACGTGGACCCAGGGGAAACTGGTGCCGGAACGCTGGTACCAGGGGATCGTGCTGGAGGCGGACGCGTCCAGCGCCCGGGTGAAGATCGGCAAGGAGCTCTACCCGCTGGACGCCCGCGGGATCTCCTGGACCGGCCGCAAGAGTCCGGCGAGCCTGTTCAAGCGCGGCGACGTAGCCTGGTTCCGCCTCACGGTGCCCGAGAGCAAGAAGAAGCCCGGCGACAAGGCCCAAGGTGACGAGCCGGAGCCCGACCCGTACCTGGTGGTCGAGCAGGAGCCCAAGATGGAAGGGGCGGCCGTGGTGATCGAGAACCGGACGGGTGCCATCCGCGGCATGGTGGGCGGCTGGAGCTTCGAGCGCAACAAGTTCAACCGCATCACCCAGGCCCGGCGGCAGGTGGGCTCCTCCTTCAAGCCGTTCGTGTACGGCGCGGCTCTGGAGCAGGGCTGGACGCCGTCCGACACACTGCTCGACGCCCCCACCTCGTTCCTGGGCGGGGACGGCCGGTTGAGCTACCGGCCCGAGAATTACTACAAGAAGCACTACGGCATCGTGACCCTGCGCCGGGCGCTGGAACAGTCGATCAACGTGCCGGCCGTGAAGCTCCACCAGTTGGTGGGCGGCAGGAAGGTGGTGGACTTCGCGCATCGCCTCGGCATCAAGACGCAGCTCCCCTACTGGCCCAGCGTAGCCCTGGGCTCGGCCGATCTCGTCCCCCTGGAGGTGGCGGCCGCCTTTGCCACCATCGCCAACCAGGGCATGCACGTCGAGCCGTACATGATCGAGAAGATCGTGAGCCCGGACGGCCAGGTGCTGAAGCAGCAGTTCCCCGCCACCTACAGCGCCACCACCCCGGAGGTGGCCTACGTGCTGACCCATATGATGGAGGGGGTCATCGATCGCGGGACCGCGTTCGAGATCAAGCATCTGCCCATCGACATCGCAGGCAAGACCGGCACGACGGACGACTTCTCGGACGCCTGGTTCGTCGCCTACACGCCGCGCTACACCATCCTCACCTGGGTGGGCCACGACGTGAAGAAGACGCTGGGGTACGGGATGAGCGGCGCGGTCGCCGCCCTGCCCCTGTGGCGCGTCATCGCCGAGGACGGTTTGAAAACCGGATGGCTCAAAGAGGGAGAGAAGTTCCCCGTGCCGCAGGGCGTGACCTCCCGGGAGGTCGAGTACTACACCGGACTCCTCCCCGGCTCCGGCAGCTTCAAGACGGTGCAGGAGGCCTTCATCGCCGGCACCGAGCCTGCCCGGGAGTACAGCTCCCAGTGGTCCACCATCACCTCGCTCCCCTGGTACCAGCAGCGGGCCTTCTATATCCCGAAGGAGGGCGAGAACATGCCGGGCAAGAAACCGGCCGAGGCCGCCACTGGAGAGCAACCGCCGGCGGAGGGAGACCCCGGGCCGCAGGAGGAGCCGGCGCCGGCCGAGCCACCGGGGTAAGGCGTCGCCCCTGCCTCACCCCGGCCCTCTCCCAGAGGGAGAGGGTGCAAAACCAGTTTCAGGTTCCTCGTTGAATCAACGAAAGTCCCTTCTTACCAGCTTTTCTCCTCTCCTTTTGGGAGAGGGCAGGGGTGTGAGGGCTCCGGGCGGGGCCTTTCAGCCGGGCTTCCGCCCCACCATCCCGAAATCCTGGAACCCGAACAGCAACTCGTCCAAGCGGTCCCTCAGGCGATTCACCTTGTCCGCCAGGGGATGCTGCTCGGGTGGGAGCTCGGCGAGGTCGATCTCGGGAAGGCGGTCGGCGTCGGAAAAGGGGCGGAGGTCCAGCCGCTCGACGGGGTCGAAGCCGGCGAGCTCGTACATCAATCGCAGGCTCTCCGGGTGGACCGGCCGGACGTGGGTCGGGTCGAGCCAGAAGTTGCGGGCTGCGACCACAACCGACAAGGGGTTCGGCGTTTCGAGGATCAGCACACCTCCAGGGCGGAGCGCTCTGTACGCGAGGCGGACGAGACGGTCGAGAGCGCCGGCGGGCAGATGCTCGATGACGTGAAAGGAAACGACTCCGCCCAGGCTCGCTTCCGGCGTCCCGGCCAGGACCTCGAAGAGGTCCCCGACTTCGGTCGTAAGGCCCCGCTCGCGGCAGAGCTGCACCATGCGGGCGCTCGAATCCACACCGCGCCCGGCGATCCCGTGATCCCGGAGCAGGGCGAGAGATTCTCCCCGGCCGCAGCCGAGGTCGAGGACCGGAGTGCCGTCCGGCAGGCCCTGGAGGTACGGCAGATAGCGCGAGATCCGCTCCCGGATCTCACCTTCAGTCCCGCGATAGCGCCGCTCCAACTCGAAGTAGCCGTGCTCCTCATGAGCCCGGGCGATCGTCTCGACCGCCGTTTCAGGCGCTGAGGTGGATGGGGGAGCGGGGCTTGCCCCCGCCCCGGAGGGGACGAGCCCCTCCCCTACACCCTGCTGAACGACGGCCAGGGCGGCGCCAAGACTGCCCAGGAGGTCGCGGGCCTCGCGCCGGTGGCGGTCCAGCTTCTGGTCCACCCGGGCGAAGAGGGCGTCGTTGTGGCGCATGATCTCCTGGATCCCTTCGCTATTGAGGGACTCCAGGTACTCGATTCGGCGCTGGTGGATCTCCCGGGCCGCGTCGATGCGGTGGAGGTGCTCCAGGAGGATGAGGTTGAAGATGCGCTGGCGCTCCCAGAGGTCGTTCTGGGGGACCTTGACCAAGGGGCGCAGCAGGCGCTTGAGCGCGACGACGAGGCGGCCCAGAACGCCGCGATGGCTGCGGATGGGGAACGGATGGTCCCCCTCCCACAGCCATCGCCAGTCGAAGATGTCGCGGGTCGGCTCGCCGAGGAAATCGTCGAGCCGTGGAGCGCGGCGCTCGGAGGTGCCGGGTTCGCTCGCCGCCATCGCGCCGCGCCCTTGGCAGGGGGCTACTCTTCCCGCACCACCGAGACGGTCACCTCGGCGACCACCTCGGGATGCAGCTCGATCCGCACGGGATGATCCCCGAGCGTCTTGATGCCACCCTCGAGGTCGATGCGCCGGCGGTCGACCGTGAAGCCCTTCTGCTCCAGGATGTGCGCGATGTCACCCGCGGTGACCGAGCCGTAGAGCGTGTCGGTCTCGCCGACCCGCTTGGCGATCTCGAGCCGCAGGTCGGCCATACGGTTGGCGATCTCCTGGGCGGCGTCCCGCTCACGCGCGTGCCGCGCGTCGATCTTCGCGCGCTGGTGCTCGAAGTACTTGATGTTGGCGTCGGTGGCCTCGAGCGCGATGCCCTGGGGCAGGAGGAAGTTTCTGCCATACCCCGGCTTGACGTCGACCACCTCGCCGCGCTTGCCGAGATGCCGCTGATCCGATAGCAGGATGACTCTCACCGTCGCCTCCTAGTCCGTGGTGAACGGGATCAGCGCCAGGTGGCGCGCCCGCTTGATCGCCTGCTGCAGCGGGCGCTGGTGGTTCGCGCAGGTGCCCGAGATCCGCCGGGGCAGGATCTTCGAGCGCTCGGGGATGAACTGCTGCAGGAGCTTGACGTCCTTGTAGTCGATGTAGTCGATCTTGTCGGCGCAGAACTTACAGACCTTGCGCCGACGGAAGAAGACCTTTCTCG
>DASQEB010000543.1:0-27836 GCA_035633875.1 Thermoanaerobaculia bacterium | reverse complement strand
GCTCGGCGAGGTCCAGGGCCACCCGGGCCGGGGTCCTGCCCGTCCGGGCCGCCTCGTCCAGGACGGCGAGGGAGAGGTTGCAGACGCTGTTCTCCCAATCGTCCCCGAGATGAGCTTCGATGCGGGGGTCGTCCTGGAGGTATCCGTACTGCTCGTCGGCGCAGTTGACGATCCCCATCCGGTTCACCAGGAAGTCGGGCAGGTAGAGGATGCCGCGTTCCTGGAGGAGGACGTCGTCCCGCTCGGGGTCCTCGAGCTGGTTGTTGGCCGCGCCGCAGACGACTCCGGCCCGGATCGTGGGGATCGTCCGGGGATTGAGGACGCCGCCGGTGGCGCAAGGTGCGAAGACGTCCGCCGGCTCGGCGAGGATGGACGCATCTCCCCGGGGCACGATCCGGACGTCCAGTTCCCAGCCCGCGGAGGGCGGAAACATCTCCAGGAGGGCCTCCCGGCGGGAGGGGTCGATGTCCGAGCCCACCACCCGGGCCACTCCCTTGTCCCGGAGGAACCCGATCAACGGCTCCCCCACGTGACCCAGCCCCTGGACGGCCACGGTCTTGCCGGCGAGGCCTCCGAGGCCCCGATGGGCCAGGGCCGCCTCCATGCCCCGTACCACGCCCCGGGCCGTGGGCACGGAGGGATTGCCGCTCCCGCCCAGGGCCGGGGGGATGCAGGTGGTGAAGCGGGTACGGGAGAAGACGGCGGCCATATCCTCGACCGAAGTGCCCACGTCTTCGGCCGTGACGTAGCAGCCCTGGATGGACGTCATGAGCTCGCCGTACTCCTCGTAGATCCGCCGCCGGGCGGCCGGATCGCCCGCCGCGCCGGTCTCCCGGGCCATGACACCCTTGCCTCCCCCCCACCAGAGGCCGGCCAGGGCGTTCTTGTGGGTCATCCCGCGAGCGAGGCGGAGACCATCGCGCAGGAAATCCTCGACCGTGTCGTACCGCCAGAAGCGGACGCCTCCGGCGCCCTGGCCGCGGCAGGTGCGGTGGATCACGGCCGACTGGAGGACGCCCGTGTCGGGCGCCACAGCCCCGAAGATCCCCTCATGCCGGTCGAAGTCGCGCCGGTCCGCCTCCAGGAACCGGGCGAGGGATTCCAGAGCCGGGTGGGAGGCGAGGACCCGGCCGGCGTCCGGGTCCCAGACGAGGTAGAAACGACGGATTCCTTCGAAGCTCAGGAAGTCGCAGAAGGCGGCGGGGGACAGGTCCTTGATCTCCAAACGGTCTCCTCCAGGCTCTTTGCCGGTGTGGCGAGCCGGGATTCTACCGCGCCACCCCCGCTCCCGCCCGCTCCTCCACCGGCACCCACCGCCTTCCCCGCTCTCCTACGTACTCCGACTGCGGCCGGATCAGCCGGCCGGTTGCGAGTTGCTCCAGGCCATGGGCGGTCCAGCCGGCGACGCGCCCCACCGCGAAGGTCGGCGTGAACAGCTCGACCGGCAGGCCGAGGCCGTGGAGGAGGAGGGCGGTGTAGAACTCGACGTTGGTGTCCAGCCGGCGGTCCGGCTTGTGCTCGCGCAGCAGCCGGAGGGCCGTGGCCTCGACCGAGCGGGCCAGCTCATAGAGGGCCTCGTCCCCTCCCCGGCGGTAGAAGCGCTCGGCCGCCTGGGACAGGACGTCGGCGCGGGGATCGCGCACGCGGTAGACCCGGTGTCCGAAGCCCATCAGCCGCTCGCCCCGGGCGAGCTTTTCGCGCAGGACGGCCTCGGCCCGCTCCGGGGTGCCGATCTCGAAGACCATGTCCAGGGCCGGTCCCGGGGCCCCGCCGTGGAGGGGTCCCTTGAGCGCCCCCACGGCTCCCGTGACCGCCGAGATCAGGTCCGACCGGGTCGAGACGATCACCCGGGCGGTGAAGGTCGAGGCGTTGAGCCCGTGGTCGGTCACGGTATTGAGATAAGTCTCAAGGCCGCGGACCCGCTCCGGGTCCGGCTCACGGCCGGTGAGGAGGTGGAGGTAGCTCGCCGCATGACAGAGGTCCGGCCGGGGTGTCACCGGCTCCTCGCCCTGCAGGAGCCGCCAGGAGGAGGCCACGATCGTGGGGACTGCGGCCACCAGGGTGACGGCGTCCTCCCGCGCATCCTCCCCCGCTCCGGGCACGAGTCCCAGAGCGCCCACCGCCATCCGGAGGGCGTCCATGACCGGGACCCGCCGCCGGGCCGCCGCCCGCAGGAGGTCCAGGATCTCCGGCGGCAGTTCCCGACGGCAAGCCAGCCGGCTCCGGAGGGCGTCGAGGTCTTCGGCCCCCGGCAGACCGCCGGTCCACAGGAGCGACACCATCTCCTCGAAAGACGCCCGGGGAGCGATCTCCTCGACCGGGAAACCGGCGAGGAGGAGCGCTCCGGCCTCGCCGTCCACGCTGCTCAAACGGGTCGTGGCGGCCACGACCCCTTCCAATCCCAGGTTCTTCGCTTGGGTGTGCATCTCGGTCTCCTTCCAGGAACGATGTTCGGTCTCCTTGATCAGGTTGTCAATCTTGATTCATCCATCAATGTATGCGAGCCTCGAGGCGTGACAACGGGCCGCCATCTCACCGCCCAGGAGGCCGCCGCGGAGCTCGGCGTCTCGCTGACGACCCTGTACGCCTATGCGAGCCGGGGGATGCTCCGTTCCGAGCCCGTGCCGGGCGATCCCCGGGCGCGGCGCTATCCCCGGGAGGATGTCGAGAAGCTGAAAGAGAAGAAGGAGCTGCGGAAGGACCCGGAGCGGGCGGCGCCGAAGGCGCTCGAGTGGGGGCCGCCGGTGCTGGAGTCGGCCATCACTCTGGTCGAGGGCGGACGCCTCTACTACCGCGGGCGGGATGCGGTGGAGCTGGCCCGGACGGCGACGGTCGAGGAGGTGGCGGCGTTGATCTGGACGGGGGATCTGGACGCCGCGGCGGAGGTCTTTCGGGAGGAGCCCCCGGCGCTGCCGCAAGCAGCCGCTTCGCTCCTCCAGGCGAAGATCTCCCCTGTCGAGCGATGCCAGGCGGTGCTCCCCCTGGCCGGGGCGGCGGATCTGGCGGCCTGGGACCTGCGGCCGGCGGCTCTGGCGGCAACGGGGGCACGCATTCTCCGGCTGCTGGCGGGTGTGGCCGCGGGCGTCGCGCCGAGGCCGGAGGTCGTCGCCACCCTCCAGGCCGGCTGGGGTCCGGACCGGCCCGAGACCGCCGGACAGATCGGCGCCGCCCTGATCCTCGCCGCGGACCACGAGCTGAACGTCTCGGCGTTTACGGCGCGGTGCGCGGCCTCGGCGCGGGCCATGCCGTACGACGTGGTCGCCGCCGGGATCGCGGCTTTGAAGGGAGTACGGCACGGCGGGCACACCGAACGGGTGGAGGCGCTCTTCCGCGAGGCGGGATCGCCGGAGGGAGCGAGACGTGCCGTCGCGGACCGTCTGCGGCGGGGCGAGGAGGTCCCCGGCTTCGGGCAGCCCCTCTATCCGGACGGAGACCCCCGGTGCGCCGCGCTTCTGGGTCTGGCGGAGGAGATCGCCCCCGGCTCCCCCGCCGTGGAGCTCGCCCGCGCCCTGGCCGAGGCGGGGCGCGAGTTCCTGAAAGATCACCCGGTCATCGACTTCGGGCTCGTCGCCCTGGCGCGGGTCCTGAAACTGCCGGAGGGGTCTCCCCTCGCTCTCTTCGCCCTCGGCCGCACGATCGGCTGGATCGGGCACGCCATCGAGCAGTACGGCTCAGGGAGATTGATCAGGCCGCGGGCAGCGTATGTCGGGGAAGCACCCGAGAAGCTTTAGCTGTAGAGGAAGGATGTTGGGAGCCCAGGCTACTCCGGGAAAAGATCTGCCACGTCGACCCGAAATCCCTGGACAACGGCCGACCAGACCACGTCTCCCATCCCTCCTCGACAGAGCTCCACGTAACGCCCGTCGCCGCCCAGGCGATAGACCACAACGATCCGAGCATCCGGGTCCAGCATCCAGTACTCCGGGACTCCGGCCTTCTGGTAGGCCTGGAGCTTGACGGTCGCATCCCGGTACCGGATCCTCGGGGAGAGGACTTCAGCGATCAAATCCGGGATTCCTTCGAAAAGCCGGTCTTCCTGTCCTGGAAGGTTCCCGGATCGGAAGAAGATGATGTCAGGCTCGACCGGATTTGTGATTCCCGCAGGAAGCTTGATGTCGAAAGGCGCGAACAGAACCTCTCCCAGCCCGTTCCTCGTCACGAACGACCCCAGAAACAGATAGAACTTTCCGGCCGACCTCTGATGTTTGTAGCGGGGCGCGGGGGTCACGTAGAGGACTCCGCCGATGACCTCATAGCGTTGGCCGTCGTCCGGGAGCAGGAGGTAATCCCCATAGGTCCATTCACCCTGAGCAGGCCAGGGCTTCCCGTCTTCCCTCTCCGGGAGGATCAGCTCGGGAAGCTCTTCTTCGTAGATCCAACGTGCCGGTTCGGCCATCGGTACCTCCTTGACGCCCGAGACGAGATTACATCGACCGGCGGTCCCTGGAGAGATCCCAGCGCCGGTCATGCCTGCGGACGACGCGAAACCTCTCCATCCCGAAAGAGAATACCAGCGCTTCTCTTTCTCAGCAATTCAGGTGCGGGTTACCGGTTCTCGATCACCTTCCCCAGCCGCCCCCCGGTCAGCCGGGCGAGGGCGGGGTCTTCGAGCACGATCGTCTCCTCGCGGCGGGGGCCGGTGGAGATGAAGGAGACGGGGGCCTCGATCTCAGCCTGGATGAAGTCGATGTAGTCGCGGGCGGCCTGGGGCAGGTCGGCGGGGTCGAGGATGCCCACGGTGGAGGTCTTCCAGCCCTTCATGGTCTTCAAGACGGGCTCGGCGGTCTCCAGGCTGCGGCGGTCCGGCGGGAAATTGCGGAGGGTCTCGCCGTGGAGCTTGTAGGCGGTGCAGACCGGGACCTCGTCGAAGTCGTCGAGGACGTCGAGCTTGGTGAGAGCCACGGAGTCCACCCCGTTCAAGACCTGGGCGTAGCGGGCGACGACGGTGTCGAGCCAGCCGCAGCGGCGGGGGCGGCCGGTGACGGTGCCGTACTCGTTGCCCCGGCTGCGCAGGAAGTCCGCGGTCGTCCCGGCGAGCTCGCTCGGGAAGGGGCCTCCCCCTACCCGGGTGGTGTAGGCCTTGAGCACGCCGATCGCGCCGTGGATCCGCGTCGGCGGCACGCCGGTGCCGGTGCAGGCGCCGCCGGCCGTGGAGTTGGAGCTGGTCACGAAGGGGTAGGTCCCATGGTCCACGTCCAGGAGAGCGCCCTGGGCTCCCTCGAAGAGGAGGCTCTTGCCGTCGCGAATCCAGCCGTTCAGGAGCTGCTCGGTGTCGCGAAGGCTCGGCTTCAGCTTCTCCCCCCAGGTGCGGCACATGTCGGCGTAGGCGGCCGGCGGCGCCAGAGGATCGGCTCCCAGGCTCTCGAGCTCGCTCTGCATGCGGGCGAGGAGGACGCGGAGCCGCTCCTCCAGGTCGGGAGCGAAGAGGTCGACCATGCGCAGACCGTAGCGCGAGGCCTTGGTCTCGTAGGCCGGGCCGATCCCCCGGGAGGTGGTGCCGATCTTGCCCTGCCCCTGGGCCTCCTCGCGGGCGCGGTCCAGGGCGGCGTGGCAGGGCAGCAGCACGTGGGCGCGGTTCGAGAGGAACAGGCGGCCGTCGAAGCGCACCCCGGCCTCGTAGAGGCGGCCGAGCTCGGAGAGCAGGGCGTCCGGAGCCACCACCATGCCATTGCCCAGAACGCAGAGCATGTCCGGATGGAGGATGCCCGAGGGGATCAGTTGCAGAGAGAAGTGGCTGTCCTTGAACCGGACCGTGTGGCCGGCGTTGTGCCCGCCCTGATACCGCACGACCCCGTCGAACGCCGGGCAGAGGAGGTCGACGATCTTCCCCTTGCCTTCATCCCCCCACTGCATCCCGACGATGACGACGTTGGCCATGCTTCTCCGCTTTCTCGTGGAAAGTGATGTTTCTGACCGCTCTACACTTGCGAGACCGCGGCGACAGTAGCAAAGGATGGGAGGGCGGGCAAGAAGGTGCTAGCATTCTGAAGCCGTGCAGACCTTTCTCGACGTTTCGACCATTCTGCTGCCGCTCGCCTATCTGCTGGTGGTGATCGATTACGGATTCCTGTTCTTCGCCTCCCATCCGGTAGCGATCCGCATGGCGACCCCCGCCCTGCGCGGAACGGTCCTCTTCCACCTGGTCTACCTCGTGGCTCTGACCGTCCGGTTCGAGCAGTTTCCGGCCGCCACGGTCTCCCAGGCGCTGTCCATCGTGGCCTTCGCCGTGGCTGCGGTCTACACGTACGTGGAGTGGCATGGCCGGGAGCGGACCACCGGCTTCTGGATCCTGTCCCTGGTCTTCTTCTTCCAGCTTCTCTCCTCGGTGCTGACGCGGCCCAACCCTCCGCACCGGGAGATCTTCAACGATCCGTTCTTCGCCGCCCACGTGTCGCTGGCGCTCCTGGGGTACGCCGCCTTCGTGGTGGGGGCGGGCTACGCCTTCCTCTTCCTCCAGCTCTACCGCGACCTCAAGGCGGGGCGCTTCTCCACCTTCTACGGCAAGCTCCCCCCGCTGGAGGTGCTGGAGAAGATGATGCTCGGCGCTCTCGCGGTGGGGTTCGTGGCCCTGACCGGCGCGGTGATCACCGGCGGCTTCTGGGCGGAGCGGCTCTTCCACGACTCCTGGTGGCGGGACCCCAAGATCCTCGTCACGCTCGCCACCTGGGTGCTCTATGCCGCGGCTCTGGCGATGCGGCGGCTGCGCCGGTGGCAGGGGAGGCAGACGGCCCTGGCGAGCCTCGCCGGCCTGGGCGCGATCCTGTTTTCCCTGATGGCGGTCAACTTCTTCTTCTCGGACTTCCACGTCTTTCTGTAGTCGCATGTCGGCCCCGATCCTGGTCGCTGGACCCCGTCTGGAGCCGCCTCTCCTGCTCCTCGGCACCGACTTCCGGTGCTCCCCGATCGAGCTGCGGGAGCGGGTGTCCCTGGGCAGGGAGGCGGCCGAGGAGATGCTGGTCCACCTGCTCGCCTCCCCCTGGATCGCCGAGGCGTTCATCCTCTCGACCTGCAACCGCACGGAGGTCTACGTCCAGCCGCGGGACGAGGACGAAGCGTACCGCACCGTTCTCGAGATGGTCTTCCTGCGGCGGGTGCCGGAGATGGAGCGGCCGGGGCGGCTCTACGTCCACAGGAACGGCGAGGCGGCCGGGCACCTGCTGCGGGTGGCGAGCGGCCTCGAATCCATGGTGCTCGGCGAGCCCGAGATCCTGGGGCAGGTCAAGCAGGCCTCCGCCCTCGCCGAAGCCGTGGGTGCCGCCGGACCGGTCTTGAAGCGGCTCTTCCGGAGCGCCGCCTCGGCCGGCCGGCGCGCCCGCCAGGAGACGGAGATCGCGACCGGCGCCGTCTCCCTCGGCTACGCCGTGGTGGAGCTGGCGCGGCAGATCTTCAGCGGCCTCGAGCCCTGCCGGGTGCTCCTGATCGGCGCCGGCGAGATCGCCCGCTCTGTAGCCCGCCCCCTGGTGGAGCGCGGTTGCAGGGAGCTCAGGGTGGCGAACCGCTCCGCCGAGAGGGCCCACCAGTTCAAGGAGGAATTCCCCGAGGCCGTGCTGATCCCCTTCGACGAGCGCCTGACCTCCCTGCGTGACGCCGAGCTGGTGATCGCCTCCACGGGCGCGGACGAGCCGGTGCTCACCAGGCGTCAGCTCAAGGAGGCCATGAGCCACCGCCGTGCGGACCCGCTGCTCGTCGTGGACCTGGGGGTGCCGCGCAACGTCGAGGCCGCGGCCGGGAAGATCGACAACGTCTTCCTCCACACGATCGACTCGCTCGACCACCTCATCCAGCGCAACCTCAAGCGGCGCAAGGAGGAGGTGCCGCGGGCCGAGGAGATCATCGACGAGGAGCTGGGCCACTTCCGCGCCTGGTACCGGGGGCTCGAGGCCGAGCCTCTCGTCGCCCGGTTGCAGAGGCAGGCGGAGAGGATCCGCCAGCAGGAGCTGGCCCACGCCCTCTCCCACTTCCCGGCCGAGACCCACGCGGACCTGGACCGGCTGACCCGGTCGCTCGTGCGCAAGATCCTCCACCACCCGAGCAGCCACCTGCGCAACCATGGCGGGATCGAGGACCTCCCCCGCCTCGACCTCGTCCGCGAGCTGTTCCACCTGGATGACGACGACGACAACCAGTAGAGCCGCCTTCCGCCTCCGCCTCGGCACCCGCCGCAGCGCGCTGGCCCTGGCGCAGTCCGGAATGATCGCGCGCGCCCTGGAGGCCGCGCACCCCGGGCTCGCCGTCGAGCTGGTGCCCATGGTCACCACGGGAGACGTGGTCACCGGCGATCTCGCCCAGGTCGGAGGCAAGGGCCTGTTCACCATGGAGCTGGAAAAAGGTCTCCTCGACGGCTCCCTCGACCTCGCGGTCCACAGCATGAAGGACCTGCCGGTCGCCCTCCCCGACGGCCTCGTGGTCGCCGCCCACCCGGAACGGGCCGATCCCCGGGACGTGCTGGTGAGCGAACAGGCCGCGGACCTCGACGGCCTCCCCGAAGGCGCCGTGGTCCTCACCGGGGCCCTCCGGCGCCGGGCGCAGATCCTCCTGCAGCGGCCCGGTCTCCAGGTCGAGCCCATCCGGGGCAACGTCGACACCCGGCTCCGCAAGTGGAAGGAGAGGAATGCGGGCGGGGTGATCCTCGCCGCGGCCGGTCTCCAGCGCCTGTCGCTCGACGGCCTGCCGGCTCACCCGATCGCCACCGACGTGCTGCTCCCCGCCCCCTGCCAGGGAACCCTCGCCCTGGAGGTCAGGGCCGGCGGCTCCGCCGAGGAGCTCTGCAGGGTTCTCGACCACCACCCCACACGCCTCGCCGCCGAGGCCGAGCGCCGGGTGGTGGCCGCCTTCGGAGGGGACTGCACCCTCCCTCTCGCTGCCTGGGCCCGCTCCGAAGGCGACGTCCTCCGCCTGACCGCCCTCCTCGCCACCCCGGACGGCCGCCTCGCTGCCCGGGGAGAGGCCGTGGGCGCCACCCCCGCCGAGGTGGCCGAGGCGTGCGTGGAACGCCTGCGGGAGAACGGGGCGGACGAGGTGCTGGAGAGGCTCCGATGAATCCCCACGAGCCCGGGGCACGTCAGGCAAAAACCGGTCCGTCGTCCCCGCCTCGGGCCCTCACCTCCCCGGCCCTCCTCTCGCATCCTCCCGTCCACCTCCGGGAGAGGAGGGAGACAGCAAAAACACCTTCAGACCAAGCGTCCCCTCTCTCCCGGTTGGGGGGAGGGCGATGGGAGAGGGGGACAGGGGGTGAGGTGGGCGGGGGCGCCCTCTCCCGGGGGCAGGGCGGGAGGATGGGAGAGGGCCGGCGGGAAGGCTCCCGGGCGGGGGGCCGCTGACAGTGCCCCCCCTCTCCGGCCTCCGGGTCGTCGTCACCCGCGCCGAGCACCAGGCGGACGGCACGGTCGCCGCCTTCGAGGCCGCGGGGGCCCACGTCGAGCTCTTCCCCCTCCTGGAGGTCGTCCCCCCCGCCGACCCGCGTGCCCTGGAGCGGGCCGCCTCGGAGCTCGCCCTCTACGACTGGCTCGTCTTCACCTCCTCGAACGCGGTCGAGGCGTTCCTCCCCCTGACCGGCGGGACCCTGCCCTCCCGGCTGCGGGTGGCCGTCGTCGGGCCCGCCACCGCCGAGGCTCTCCGCGGCTTCGAGATCGAGCCCCACCTCCTCGCCAAGAAGGCGGACGCCGAAGGGCTCGCGGCCGACCTCGCCCCCTACGTCCGCCGGCGCCAGCGCGTCCTCCTCCCTCAGGCCGCGGACGCCCGTCCAGCCTTGTCGGAAGGGCTCACCGCGGAAGGCGCCGAGGTGGTGGCCGTCGTGGCCTACGACAAGCGCCTGCCCCCGGACGCCCCTCGGCGCGCGGAGGAGCTCTTCTCCACCTCTCCGCTCGGCTGGGTGACCTTCACCAGCCCGCGGATCGTCCGCCACTTCGCCGGTCTTTTCCGAGCGGAATGGGAACGCCGCCGGGGCGAGCTGCGGGCCGCCTCCATCGGCCCGGTGACCAGCGGCGAGCTGCGGCGGCAGGGCGTCGAGCCCGCGGCCGAGGCAGACCGGCCGGGGGATGACGAGCTGGTCGAAGCCGTGGTCCGAGTGAGGACCCCGGCCTGAAGCACTCTGGCACTCTCTTGAGAGCCGTAGTAGCATGACTACCCCCAAAAAGGAGAGCTCTTATGCATCAGACCCTGTACACAGCGGAATCCAGGCCGGGGAAGGTGGCCCTCGCTGCCCTCCTGGCATCTCTCGCCCTGACGTCCGCAGGCTTCGGCGCCACGCCGACCGAGGGGCACCTGGCCTCCGGTGGTCCACCGGTCGAATGGGCCGGCCCCACCTTCACGGCGGCCGTCACCGCCGGGACCACGGCCGGCTGCTTCGATGTCTTCGGGCGTCCCTCCCAGGTCCTCGCGACCACCGGGCCCACGGCCTGCGACCTCTTCACCCTGTTCGTGGATCTCGACCCCTCGTTCTGGGTGGGCAAGGTCGGCGGGGTGACGGTCGAGCTCGGCGAGTTCGGCGGCAACGACTTCGAGCTGATCGTCTACCGCCGCAACGCGGACGGCACCCGCGGCGCCCAGGTCGCCACATCCGCCACGGCCAATCCGGAGGAGTCGGTCACCATCGAGAACGCTTCGGGCGGCTACTACGTCGTGGCCACGCCCTACACCGTGGTCTCCTCGAGCTACCGCGGCCGGGCGGAGCTCACCTACAGCACCGGCGGCTCGGCCGTGACCTCCTATCTCCACGACCTGTCCGAGCCCATCCCGGGCGTCACGGTCCAGAACGCCATTCTCGAGCACGACCGCATCCCCGCTCCGGACGGCACCCTGCTCGACGCCTGGGTGCTGCGGCCGAACATCCCGGGTCCGGCGCCGGTCATCCTGGAGGTCACTCCCTATTACGGCGGCGGGAGCCCGATGGACCCCGACAACGTTCTGGCCGGGAACTTCCGCAACGTGTCCGGGCGCTTCGTGCCGCTGGGCTACGCCGTGGCCATCGCCTCCGTCCGCGGCACGGGCAATTCGGAGGGTTGCTTCTCCATGGGCGGCCCGGCCGAGGCTCGGGACACCGCCGCCATCGTCGGCTGGTACGCGAGCCGGGTCTGGTCCAACGGCAAGGTCGGCATGATGGGGGTGAGCTATCCCGGCACCACTCCCCAGGACGTCTGGGTGGAGTCGCCTCCGGGGCTCGCGACCATCGTTCCCATCAGCGGCATCTCCGACCTCTACAAGTACAACTTCGTCAACGGCGTCCACATCGATCCCCAGGGCTATGCGTTCAACACCTACTTCTGGGGCATGGTGGGCCTGAGCCCCGTGGGCTTGAACGGCGGCAACCAGCTCCGGGACCCGGTCAACGTGCCCGGCGCGATCGTGGGCGAGGTCTGCCCCGAGCAGATCTGGGTCCAGGAGGCGCAGCTCTCCTCGGCAGGGGACGGCAACAAGGACGGCTACTGGCAGCTCCGCGATTTCCTCGCCGAGCTGGGGCAGGCGCCGGACAGGGAGCGGGCGAGCGTCTTCTACATTCACGGCCTCCAGGACTGGAACGTGAAGCCCCACCACATGGAGGACTGGCTCCCCGCCGTCCAGGCGACCGGAGTCCCCTTCAAGGCCTGGCTCGGCCAGTGGGGGCACGCCTACCCCGACCGATCGGACTGGTGGACGGTCGCGACCGCCTGGTTCGATCAGTTCCTGAAGGGCCGGGACACGGGGATCCTGGACGCCCCCGCCGTCCAGGTGGAGGACGACGACGGCCGCTGGCGTCATGAGAAGGAATGGCCGCCCCGCCGGGTCAAGCAGATCACCCTCCGCCCCTGGGCGGACGGTACGCTCCAGCCGGCGGCCGGGACCGGCTCGGTCGCCTACCACGACTCGAACGGTCTGTCGCTTCCCGTGGGAACCGAGCTGATCACCGGGCCGGACCGGGTCGTCTTCGTCTCCGAGCCGCTGGAGAAGGACCTCCACCTCTCGGGCCTCCCCCGCTTCGAGGCGGACGTGACCGCCTCCGGCGACCGGGCGGGCCTCGTCCTCACCCTTGCCGAGCGGACGGCCACGGGGGACCGGGCGTTCAACTACGCAGCGGTCAGCCTGAACCACGTCCGGAGCCTCGCTTCCGGAGCTCCGAGCGTGGCCGGGGTCAAGCAGCGGGTCGGGGTCAACTTCTTCCCGCAGGACGACGTGATCCACGCCGGCAGCCGGATCGTCCTGATCGCCGCCGGCAACACCGTCCCCGGGAGCCAACCCGGCCCCGACCTCCAGCCGGTCAGCAGCGGCTCCGAGATCACGCTCGACCTCGGTGGCGCGAAGCTGATCTTGCCGGTCGATCGGACGCTGGTCTTCGAGTAGATCGAGATCAAAGGGGGGCGGTGCCCCGCCCCCCTTTTGGCGTTCAATACTCCTTCACCCCCGACACCGTGGCCGACCGGCGCGACGCTCCGGGCACCCTGTCCTTCAAGTAGCACTCCCGCTTCGAACTGTAGTAGGTGTAGGCCCGGCAGCGGTCATCGTCCCAGCACTCGGCCTTGCACTCCCGGAGGTCGTCCACCCGAACCCTCGTGTAATCGCCCCCTTCGCGGTTCGTGCCCCACTCCTCCGTCAACCGGCCTTCGCGGCGGTCGCGCGGGTAGCGGTCGAACACGTCGTCGCGGTCGTAGGAGCCGCCACGATCACCCTTGACTCCCGAGACGGTCTCGGACCGGCGCCGGGGTGAAGTGACCCGGTCCTTGAGATAGCAGGTCCGGCTCGAGGTGTTGAAGGTGTAGGCCCGGCAGTTGGAATCCCGGCGGCAGGCGGACTTGCAGTCCCGGACATCGTCGGCCCGGAACCGGGAGTAGTCGCCGCCTTCATAGTTGACGCCGTACTCCTCCGTCAGGCCCCGGCCGCGGCCGTAGCCGTCGCCGTAATCGTCGTCCTCCCCCTTGACGCCGCTGACGACGTTCGAATCCCGGTAGCCCCTCGGGACCCTGTCCTTCAGATAACAGACCCGATTGTCCTCGTTGTAGGCGTAGGACTCGCAACGCGAGTCCCGGGAGCACGCCCGCTTGCAGTCGCGGAGGCCGTCGACGCGGAACGAGGTGTAATCGTTGCCGCGGCGGTTGACCCCCGGCTCCTCGCTGATCCCCCTCTGGGCTACGGCCGCGAGGGGGAGCAGAACGGTCAGTGTCAGAACAACTTTCAGCGCACGGAAGGTCGCTCTCATGGCTTCAATCCTCCTCGGACATTCGGCCCTCCACCTCTGCTAACCCCTCCGGGTCCGCATTCCTTCCTGGAGGAAGTCCCTTCGAGGGGTCCTGGTTCAAAACTCCTCGTGCTCGTTTCCGTATAGCAGGCTGCCGATCGAGGCTCCCAGACAGCATGGAGGGCTTGCGGTTGGAGCTCGAACCGCTCCGTGCGGGATTCCACCACACTGAATCTGGGGAGTTGCCTCATGCATCAGCGCGTTGCTCTCGATCCATTTCACTCTGAAACCATCGATCCCTCCGCGGTCTTCGCCAGGCACCTCGGCCTGTTCGCCTTCCCCCGGGGGGCCCACCTGACCGAGCGGACGAAGCCCCTCGGCGAGTGGCTCGCCCAGCGGACCGCCCTCAACACCTGGCCTTACTCGCGATGTCTGGAAGGACCCCCGGCGACCGAGACCCGGATCACCAGCCAGAACGACCGTCCGGTCCAAGGCATCAACTTCGGCTCGCAGGACTACCTCGGGCTTGCCTCCCACCCGGCCCTCCGGGACGCGGCGTTTCGGGCCCTGGAGGAATTCGGCCCCCATGCCGCTTCCTCCCCCATGCTCCAGGGCAACACGGCCCTTTCCCGGCGGCTGGAGATGGCCCTCGCCGAGAGGCTCGGGATGGAGCACGTCCTCCTCTTCCCCACCGGCTGGGCGGCCGGATTCGGCGTGATCGCGGGCCTCGTGCGGCCGAACGACCACATCCTGATCGACCAGCTCGCTCACGCCTGCCTCATGCAGGGCGCCCGGGCGGCCACCCCCAACCACACCTTCTTCCGGCACAACTGCGTCGAGGACGTCCGCCGCCGGCTGGCGAAGATCCGGACCAGGGACACCCAGAACGCCATCCTGGTGATCACCGAGGGCCTGTTCTCCATGGACTCGGACAGCCCCGACCTTCCCGCCCTCCAGGAGGTCTGCCGTGAGCACGGGGCCGTGCTGATGGTGGACGTGGCCCACGATTTCGGAGCCACCGGCCCCGGCGGCGCGGGACAGGTGGGGCTCCAGGGCATGCTGGGCCAGGTCGACCTCGTGATGGGCAGCTTCTCCAAGACCTTGGCCAGCAACGGCGGGTTCGTGGCCACGCGGGACCTCTCGGTCAAGCAGTACCTGGGGGTCTACGGCGGGCCGCACATCTACTCGAACGCCCTTTCGCCGGTGGCTGCCGGGGTGGTGCTCGAAGCCCTCCGGATCGTCTGCAGCGCCGAGGGGGACGCCCTCCGCAACCGGGCCCTCGACAACATCCTGCGTCTGCGGCGAGGGTTCGCGGCCAAGGGCATCGAATGCCTTGGCAATCCGAGCAACATCGTTCCGGTGATCACCGGCGACGAGACTCTGGCGAAGTGGACGGGCCGCCTCCTGGAGGAACACGGTCTTCTCGCCAACCTCGTCGAGTTCCCGGCCGTGCCCCGGGGGAGGTCCCGCTTCCGATTCCAGGTCATGGCCTCCCACTCCGGCCGCCAAGTCGACGCGGCCGTGGAGATCTTCAGCCGGTGCCTCGCGCAGGCGCGGGAGATCGCCGGTACAGCGGGCGCCGCGCCGGAGACCGTCCGCCTGGTCGTGGCGCTTTGAACGGGTCAGCCCAGGAACAGTCCGGGGGCTGTGAGGAAGAAGAGGACGTAGACGCAGAGGAGAACCCGCATCGCGCCGCACACCGCGACGAGCCGCCGGTCCTCCGTGAACCGATCCCGCCCCGCCAGAAGGAAGCGGAGCAGTGCGAACTCCCCCCGGAAATCGCTCCCGGAGAGGGGGGCCGGCCGGCCGAGGGCTTCGTAGAGGAGAGGATGCCGCCGGCTCAGGCTCTCGCAGAGGTGCGAGGCCAGAAGCGACCAGACCAGGACCGATGAGCAGTAGACGGCGAACAGAACCGGAATCAGACGCACAGCCACTCCCCACTTCCGCCGAAACGCGGCTTGCGAGCGCTCTCCCGGCGGACGGGCTCCCCCTCCGACCGGTCCAGAGTCTCAGTTGCTCTTCTGATGAAAGAGGTGCGTGAGGATGCCGTTTGCGAGCCGGCGGCCTCGAGCCACGAGGGAGAGGCGGCAACGAGACCGCCGCCCTCCCCTCGCGCCTCTTCGATCCCGGGATTTCAGGGGCACCTGATTTCGGGGCAGGGCCTGTGACAGCACTCGATGCAGGTCGACGGGTCGTTGGGGCAGCAGATCAACCTGCAGGCCGCCTCGGTCTTGGGGGGCGAGAGCGAGGCGCCGGCAGCCGCCGCCAGGGAGAGAACCAGGAAACCGATCTTCTTGCCCATCGCAGCTCCCTCCTATGGGCAGGCCAGGTCGGGGCAGGGCCGGCCGACGCAGCAGGTGATGCAGGTGTTCGGGCTGTTTGAGCAGCAGGTCGTCCAGCACTTCACGGCCTCGGCCCGTGAGGGGGCCAGGACCTGCGCGCCCGCGAGGGCCGCGAGGGAGAGAAGAAGCATCAGGATCTTCTTTCGCATGTCGAAGTTTCTCCGGTAGCTCGGTTCAGGGGCAGATCAGGTTGCAGGGCTTGCCCGGACAGCAATGGGCACAGGCGCTGCCGTTGATACAGCACTTCAAGGGACAAATGGCGGCCTCGGCCCGAGCCAGCGCGACGGTCTGCGCGCCAGCGAGGGCCGCGAAGGCGAGGAGCAGGAAAACCAGCTTCTTTCTCATCATGACATCTCCTTCAAGAAGGTCCCGGGAGGCTACGGACACTGGATCGGACAGGGACGCGGACAGCAGTAGCACGGTCCCGTCGGGGAACAGCAGACGAGGAATCCGTTGCAGGCAGCGGCTTCGGAGGATGGAGCCGAGAACAGGCTCGCGGCGGCGGCCGCTGCCAAGGCGAAGGACAGGGCAATGAGCTTCTTGCGCACGATCAAACCCTCCTTGCGGGATGAGGTTCGGACGAGAGGCCCGCCTTCGGGCAGGGCTGGCCCTTGCTCACATTGAGGAGTGTGGATGAGCTGGAAGAGGGGGACAAAGGAAGGCCGGGGGCTCCGCCGTCGGCAGCCGCACGTTGCCGGCCCCTTTTGAGCCCCTCCCCTCCCGCGAGGTACACTCCCCTCTTCAAACATCACGCCCCCCCTGCGAGGTCGCGCCATGAAAATACCTGGTCTCATCCTGAAGCAGATGTACACCCTGGGCAGTCTGGAGAACGTGGAGGACGGCGTCCGCTTCAGCCTGAAGAACCGGCTGAGCAACGCAACGCTGACCCGGTTGAGCGAGGTGCGGATCGACGGCAACGCCGTGCCCCTCGACCGGCTGACGCTGGAGCTCAACGGCGACCGGATGTCCGCCACCCAGGTCACCCCCTCCTCGGCAGTCTCCTTCCCCCTCGCCAAGGTCGTCAACATCCACGTCCGGACGGACCAGCTCGAAAAGGGGCAGCACGAGATCGCTCTGGCCTTCGAGACGACCCCCTTCGGCTCGCTCTCCTTCAAGGTCAAGGATGCTATCGCCGAGAAGGTCAAGCGTCTGAGCGTCCCCTACGACAAGGACGACAACTACTCCCCCCAAATCATCAAGGCGCGGCAGAAGTTCGTCGAGGAGTTCTCGGGCCACAAGCTGGAGCACATCGACAAATTCTCCTTCGACCCCGCGGTCACCCAGGGAAACATCGAGAACTTCACCGGCGTGGCCCAGGTCCCCATCGGCTTCGCCGGGCCGCTCAAGGTGAACGGCGAGCACGCCCAGGGCGAGTTCATCATCCCGCTCGCCACCGCGGAGGGCACCCTCGTGGCCTCCTACAACCGCGGCATGAAGGTGCTGAACCTCTCGGGCGGGGTCACCTGCACCGTAGTGGGCGACAGCATGCAGCGGGCACCGGTGTTCGTGTTCGACAACGCCCGCCAGGGCCGGGACTTCGTCCAGTGGGTGGACGAGAACCTCCCCAAGATCCGCGAGGAGGCCGAGGCGACCTCCAGCGTCGCGAAGCTCACCTACATCGACCGGTACTTGTCGAACAAGATGGTCTTCCTGCGCTTCAACTACACGACGGGCGACGCCGCCGGCCAGAACATGGTGGGCCGGGCGACCTTCGCCGCGTGCTCGTGGATCCTGGAGAACTATGCCCCCGGAGTCCCCCACTTCTATCTGGAGTCGAACTTCGCAACGGACAAGAAGTCGTCCCAGATCAACGTGATGCGCACCCGCGGCAAGCGCGTGACCGCCGAGGCGACCATCCCCCGGGACGTCCTCATCCAGCACATGCGGGTGGACCCCGAGACGCTCCACTACCACGCCGGCATCGCCAATGTCGGCGCCTTCATCTCGGGCGCCAACAACAACGGCTGCCATTCCCCGAACGGCATCACGGCCATGTTCATCGCCACGGGCCAGGACGTGGCAAACGTCTCCGAGTCCTCCGCCGGCATCGTCTACACCGAGCTGACGCCGGAGCGGGACCTCTACATCTCCATCACCATCCCGTCCCTCATCGTGGCGACCCACGGCGGGGGTACGGGTCTCGCCACTCAGCGCGAGTGCCTGGAGATTTTGGGCTGCGCCGGCAAGGGGAAGGTCAAGAAGCTCGCCGAGATCGTGGCCGGGGTGGTGCTCGCCGGGGAGATCTCCCTCGCCTCGGCCATCTCGTCCCTGGACTGGGTGTCGAGCCACGAGCAGTACGGGCGGAACCGGTGAGGTTTCGGGCGGGCGGGGTTAGACTGACCTGATGGCCGCCGAACCGCGCGCCGCCGCCGCCGGGGTCCCCGAGGGGGCCCGCACCGCCGTCGAGGCCGCCGGCCCCGCCGGGCCGGAGCCCCAGGATCTGGCGCACCCGTCCTCGTCCCCCATCCCCGGATTCGAAATGCTGCCGGACGAGCCTCCGCACGGGCTCGTCCGCCGCTTCTTCACGGTCCAGGGTCACCTGATCGGGCTCGCCTTCGGAGCCCTGGTGGCGCATGCGCGGGACGGGAGGGTCCTGGGCAAGGGGCGGCGGTTCCGGCTGCTCTTCACCCTGGAGCGCCTGCTGGCCGCCCTGGTGCGGCCGTTCCTCAACAGGACGATCGTCGACCGGCCGTTCCCGGTCCAGCTCCGGCGGCGGCTGGAGATCCTGGGGCCGACATACATCAAGCTCGGCCAGGTCCTCGCCCTGCGCCAGGACATCCTCCCCGCCTCTATCACGGACGAGCTCAAGAACCTTCTCGACCGCCTGCCGGTTGTGGACTTCGACCGCTATCTCAAGCTCATCGAGAAGGACATCAAGCGGCCGGTCGCGGAGATGTACTCCTGGATCGACCCTCTCCCCCTGGGCTCGGCCTCGATCGCCCAGATCCACCGGGCCACGACCCGGGAAGGCGATTCGGTCATCCTCAAGGTGGTCAAGCCCGGCATCCGGGAGACCCTGCGGCGGGATGCCATCCTTCTGAAGCTCTTCGGCCGGCTCCTGGAGGTCTTCCTCCCGCGCTACCGGCCGCGGCAGCTCATCACCGAATTCGTGGAGTACACCTGGCGCGAGGTCGACCTGCGGCGCGAGGCCGACAACGCGGAGACCTTCGCCGCCAACTTCGTCGACCTGCCCGGGGTGGTCTTCCCCAGGATCTATCGGCAGTACAGCGGCCAGGGCGTGCTCTGCATGGAGTTCCTGAAGGGCTACAAGCCGGGCGCTCCCGAGACCATGGGGCTCTCCGACGAGGACCGGGACCGTCTGGTGGACCTGGGGGCCGCGAGCATCATCCGCATGCTGTTCAAGGACGGCTTTTTCCACGCCGACCTCCACCCGGGCAACCTCCTCATCCTCCCCGGCCCCCGCCTGGGCTTCATCGACCTCGGCATGGTGGGCCGCTTCGACAGCGACCTGCGGCGCACCTTCCTCTACTACTACTACACGCTCGTGATGGGGGACGCCGAGGGCGCGGCGCGGTACCTGGCGCTGATCTCCCAGCCCGGCCCCGGAGCGGACCCTGTGGGGTTCCGCCGCGAGGTCACGGAGATCCTCACCCGCTGGAACCGGAGCTCGAGCTTCCGGGACTTCTCCCTCGCCCAGCTCATCATGCGGTCGGTCAACCTGGGCGCCCAGCACCGGCTCTACTTCCCGGTGGAAATGGTGTTGATGGTCAAGGCCCTGGTGACTTTCGAAGGCGTGGGCCAGATCCTCAAGCCCGGCCTGGATGTGGCGGCTGTCTCCAGGACTCACGCCAACGCGATCTTCCGCGATCAGTTCAGCCCGCAGAGCCTGATCACGCAGGCCTTGCGGGGCGCGCCGGAGGTTCTGGAAGCGCTCGCCAAGGCTCCGAACCTGATCACCGAGGGCCTGCGCCTGCTGGAGCAGGCCACCCGCCGCTCGCCGTCGAACCCCCTCGCCGGCCTCCGCGGCACGCTCTTCGGCGGCTTCTGCATGGTGGCCGGGGCGATCCTCGCCGGGGCGCGGGGCCCATGGCCTGTCTGGGCCATCCTCTTCGCCGTGGGCATTGCGGCGGCGCTGCATCGGGAACGGTCATAGCTCTCTAACGGGTCGACCCGCCGCATGTACCCCAGATTGCATCGAGGGCGGCACTTTCCCTACGACGTAGTGGCTTGGCGCGAGGGCCGGGACGAGTGCTGGAGAAGGCGATCGAAGTGGTCGGCCACGGAACCGGCCGAGGAGGACGGGGCGCCGAGGACGCCGCGCGGAGCTGATCCGTATGATTCCTCTAAAACTGGAGGATCTGAAGATGATCCGATTCGCGGCCTCCGTCCTCCTGTCCATCCTTCTCACGATCCTGGGTCCCGCTGCGTGGGCGGCCGATCCCCCTCCCCTCCCCGATCCGGGGTTCGAGCAGGGGCAGGTCGGACAGCTCCCCTCGGGGTGGACTGTGCCCGAGGATGCCGCGGCGAGCGGCTATACGGCGCAGGTCGTGACCGAGAAGCCCGAGAGCGGACGGCAGTGCGCCCGGCTCGCCGCGGGGAACCGCCCGGAGAAGGCGCAGCCGCCCGGCAATCTCGTTCAGTCCATCGACGCCACACCCTACCGGGGCAAGAAGGTCCGGTTCCGGGCCGCGGTCCGGACGGAGCTCGACGCCGAGGCCGGCGACCGGGCCCGGATCTGGATCGGCCTCGATCGCCCCCAGAGCGCCACGGGAGGCCGCTACGACTACACGTCCGGGATTGCCAACACCTCCGAGTGGGCCCGCTACGAAGCCGTAGGGGACGTGCCACAGGACACCCGCGCCCTGAACCTCGGCCTGGTCCTGGTGGGGGACGGCAAGGCCTGGCTCGACTCCCTCTCCCTGGAGGTGATCGGCGAGGCCGGAGCCGGCAACGAGCCCGCACGGGCGCTCGCCGAACGGGGGCTGGAGAACCTCGTGGCCTTCGCCCGGCTCTTCGGGTATGTGCGCTACTTCCACCCAAGTGACCAAGCCGCTACGGCGGACTGGGAGAAGCTGGCCTTCGCGGGAGTCCAGGCCGCCGAGAAGGCCGCCGGGCCGGAGGAGCTTGCACGGGTCCTCGAAAGCTTCTTCCTTCCTGTGGCCCCGACGGTGCGGGTCTTCGTGACCGGCCGCAAGCCCGGTCTGCCCGCCGAACTGTCCTCCCACGGCGAGGCTGCCGAGCGGATCACCTGGGACCACTACGGCGTGGGGCTGAATCCGAATCCCGTCTACAAGAGCGAGAGGATCACCAGCAAGGGGAGACAAGCGTCCGGCGCGGCGATGATCCAGGGCGTGCCCCTCGACTCGCTCAAAGGCAAGCGGGTGCGCCTGCGGGCCGCCTCCCGGGTGGACGATCCCGGGCACCCGGCGCGGCTCCGCATGGCGACGTATAGCGCAGCCCAGGGCGAGGCCAGGCTCGCGACGCTCGAGCCGCCCATCACGTCCACGGACTGGAGCGTCTACGAGCTGACCGCCGAGGTCCCCACCGGGATCGCCGCCTTTGCCGTCGAGCTCGCCCTCGACGGCGAGGGTATCGCGTGGTGGGACGACGTCTCCCTGGAGCTGGTGGGAGAAGAGCCTCCAGCGACCCCGCTGCTGGAGAACGGCGGCTTCGAGGAGGTGGACGAGGGCGAGCGCCCCGCGAACTGGGACACGGCAGGCCGCTCGGAGCGGGACGGCTATCACCTGGAGCGCACCGGGACGGGGGTGAAAAGCGGCCGGAGCAGCGGCGTCCTCGCCTACCGGCGACCTGAGCATCCGCTCTTCCCCCAGCCGGCGGACCCGTTCCTGGCCGACCTGGGGGGAGGGGTCTCGGCCCTGGTCCCCCTGGCCCTCTACAAGGACGAGAAAGGAACCCTTCCCCACGTCCCTGCAGAGGTCCGCCCCCTGGCCCCGGACAAGCCGGATCTCTGGACCCCGAACGGCAACGACCGGACGACTCGCCTCGCGGATGTAATCCTGGCCTGGAACGTCTTCCAGCACTTCTATCCCTATTTCGACGCCGTCGGCGCCGACTGGCCGGCGGAGCTCCGGCGAGCCCTCGCAGGCGCCGCCACGGACGCGGATGAACGGGCCTTCCTCGACACCCTCCGCCGGCTCGTGGCCGCCCTCCGCGATGGTCACGGGAACGCCTTCCACCCGGCGGCCGGGGGCGCAGGCCAGCTCCCGCTGGTCTGGGACTGGGTGGAAGGCCAGCTCGCCGTCACCCGGGTCGCATCCGGCGGCGCCGGCGGCATCGTCCCGGGGGACGTCATCCTAAGCCTCGACGGCCGGCCAGCCGAGGAGGCGTTGGCGGCCGAGGAGGAGCTCATCTCCGGGGCCACGCCGCAATGGCGGCGTTACATCGCCCTGCAGGAGCTGCTCGGAGGCCCGGACGGCGAGGAGGTGAAGCTGGAGGTGCGGCATGCCAGCGGCGAGACCTTCTCCACGGTGGTCAAACGGTCGATTCCCAAGGAATTCCTCGAGGAGGCCCGGCCGGAGAAGATCGCCGAGGTTCGCCCCGGCATCTTCTATGTGGACACCAGCCGGATCAACGACGAGGATTTCCAGGGGGCCCTGGACCGCCTCACCAAAGCGAAGGGTATCGTTTTCGACCTCCGGGGCTATCCCCGCAATCTCTCCACCATCGTCATCGCCCACCTCACCGACAAACCGGTGACCTCGGCGCGCTGGAACATCCCCCAGGTCTCGCGCCCCGACCGGCAGGGAATGCAGTTCCACTTCTCCAACTGGACCGTCCGGCCGAAGGAGCCGCGTCTCCGGGCCAAGGTGGCCTTCCTTACTGATGGCCGGGCCATCAGCTATGCCGAGACCTACATGGGCATCATCGAGCACTACAAGCTCGCCGAGATTGTCGGCGCGCCGACAGCGGGCACCAACGGCAACGTCAATCCCTTCGCCCTGCCCGGAGGATACCGGGTGAATTGGACGGGCATGAAGGTGCTCAAACACGACGGCTCGCGCCACCACGGCGTGGGCATCCAGCCCACCGTCCCGGTCTCCCGGACCCTCGAGGGTGTCGCCGAGGGGCGGGACGAGGTGCTGGAGAAGGCGATCGCGGTGGTCGGGGGTAGACGACTCCTCCCCTTTCACCTTTTTTCGTTTATCATCCTCATACCATCCACCTTTGAAAGGGAGAGTCGGGTATGAGAATTAGATTCCGAAATCCGGCCGTCCTCCTCTGGATCGTCCTTTCTCTCCTTGCCGCCTCCCCTTCCTGGGCCCAAGCCGGCAACGAGCCCGCCCGGCGGCTCACGCCCCGCGGGACGGACAACCTCGTGGCCTTCACCCGGCTGCTGGGGTACGTGCGCTTCTTCCACCCGAGCGATCAGGCTGCGGCCGCGAACTGGGACTCCCTGGCCATCGCCGGGGTCCAGGCCGCCGAGCGGGCCACGAACCCGCGCGACCTGGCCGTCACCCTGGAGGACTTCTTCCAGCCGGTGGCGCCCACGGTGCGGGTCTTCCCCACCGGCACCCGGCCGGACCTCCCCGCGGAGCTCGCGCCGCCCTCGGGCGTGGGGAATCCCGAGATCACCGCCTGGGCTCACTTCGGGGTGGGCCTGAACAACGGCAACACCGTCTACAGGAGCAACCGGGCGACCAGCCGCGGAGCTCCGCCCTCCGGGCTGCCGCTCCCTGGAGAGCCGCTGGTGGTGGACCTGGGAGGCGGCGTCTCGGCTCAGATCCCGTTGACGCTCTACAAGGAGACCCAGGGCAACACGATCCCCCGGGTCTCCCCGGACGTGCAGCCGCCCACGCCGGACAAGCCCGAAGGGTGGATCCCGTCGGGCAACGACCGGGCCACGCGCCTTGCCAACGTGGCCCTCTCCTGGACCATCTTCCAGCACTTCTATCCCTATTTCGACGCCGTCCGCGTGGACTGGAACGCCGAGCTCCGCAAGGGGCTGACCGGAGCGGCAACGGCCAAGGACGAGCGGGCGTTCGTCGACGTCCTGCGGCGCCTGGTCGCCGCCCTCCAGGACGGCCACGGCTTCGTGAACCACCGCTCCCAGGGCCTCGAAGCCCAGCTCCCGCTGGTCTGGGACTGGATCCAGAACCAGTTGGTCATCACCCATGCCGATCCCGCACGCGCCGCGGAGCTGTCCCGGGGCGACGTCGTCCTCGCCATCAACGGCCGGCCGGCCCGTCAGGTCTACCTGGCCGAGGAGAAGCTGGTGTCGGGCGCAACGCCCCAATGGCGGCGCTGGATCGCCCTCCAGACCCTCCTGGCGGGAGCCCGGGAGGAGGAGGTCCGGTTGAAGGTCCGGCGCTCCAACGGGAAGGTCACCACGGTCGTCGTCCGCCGTTCGCCCTTCGAGGGCTCGCTCACCGAGCCCCGGCCGGAGAAGGTCGCCGAGGTCCGGCCCGGCATCTTCTATATCGACGTCGACCGCGTCAACGACAACGATTTCCGGGGAGTGCTCGACCGGCTGGCCTCGGCCAGGGGGATCATCTTCGACTTCCGGGGCTATCCCTCCGACCTCTCCACCATCTTCTACCAGCACCTGGCGACCGCCCCCTTGCGGACGGCCTTCTTCAATGTCCCCCAGGTCACCCGGCCCGACCGGGTAGGCATCCAGTACGAGGACGGAGGCTGGAGCGTCCCTCCCCTCACGCCGCGGTTCCCGGCCAAGGTGGCGTTCCTCACCGACGGCCGGGCGATCAGCAAGGCGGAGACCTACATGGGCATCGTCGAGCACTACCGGCTCGGGGAGATCGTCGGAGAGGCCACCGCCGGCACCAACGGCAACGTCAACAGCTTCCGCCTGCCGGGGAATTACTTCGTGTCCTGGACCGGCATGCAGGTCCTCAAGCACGACGGCTCGCGCCATCACGGCGTGGGCATCCGCCCCACCGTGCCCGTCACCCGGACCCTCAAGGGCGTGGCCGCGGGCCGGGACGAACTGCTGGAGAAGGCGATCGAGGTGGTCTCCCGCTGAGGCGCCTCCCCTCTTGGTCTGTAGGGGCGGCCCTGTGTGGCCGCCCTGCTTGCTTCGACCTTTCCCCCACCCAGGGCGGCCACACAAGGCCGCCCCTACGAGGGACCTCTCATTTTCTAGGTTGACGCCCGTACCAGGGGCTTTCCCCGGGGCTTGGCTTTCCCTTCATGCTGTTGTAGCATTAAATCCCGTCAGGATTCATGTACGACAGGCCCGAAGCCCGGTCCGTTCTGGACGGGGCTCCGCCAGACAAGGAGGATCGGTATGGATTGCACGCCGTCGAGATCCACGCGTCTCCTGTTGTTCGTCGTTCTGCTGTCCACCCTCGGCCCCGGCGCCGCCCTGGCGCAGCCGGCCGCCACTTTCGCGGATGTCCCGCCCGAGCACTGGGCCTTCTCCTACGTGGAAGCTCTGGTTGACGCCGGACTCACCACCGGATGCGCGCCGGGGCTCTACTGCCCCGACCAGGCGGTATCCCGGCAGGAGGCGGCCGTCTTCCTGGTACGCGCCACCAAGGGCGCGGACTTCGTGCCGACCGAGCTCCCGTTCAGCATCGGGGATATGAACGCCCAGGACTGGGCCTACCGCTGGGTCCAGCACGCCATCGAAGGCTCCCTGATGGACCTCTGCGGCGTCGAGCTCGTGCTCTTCTGCCCCGAAGCCATCGTGACCCGGGGGGAAATGGCTGTGTACCTCCTGAACGCGAAATACGCAGGACAGCCGCCGCTTCCCCAGGTGAGCGCGGCCCGCTTCGAGGACGTTCCCGTCAACGCCTTCCTCGCGCCCTGGGTCGAGCTCCTCGCCACCGACGGCATCACCGCCGGCTGCACGCCGACCCGCTTCTGCCCGAACGATCCCGTCACCCGGGCCGAGATGGCGGCCTTCCTCGTGCAGGCCTTCAACCTGCCGATCCCCTTGGGAAGCTTCTGAAGGCTGCGGGTCCCCCTCTCCGGGGGACCGACCGCTTCATGCTCGAATGGCATAGCGATCTCCAGGGGAGGGAATCCTAGAAGTTGTCGTAGGGTGAGGCGTGGGCAAACACCAGGTGGCCCGATGGAACGGCCCACCCCGCAGCTCGCCGGTGGCTCGGGCGGCGCAGGCCGGACCGCCGCGGTTCGACCCGACCTACCTGGCCAGGGCGGGCGAGGTCGAGACACGACCGCTGGACTGTTACGAGGGTGGCGCCTTGAGCGGCTTTGCGATCGAGCAGATAGCGGAGAAGGCTCGCCTTATCCTCTCCATTCCCAGCGCTTCCACAGGATGCTCATGGGAGATAAAGAAGATCACCGAAAACGGCTGGTTATGCAAGACCCTCCTCGTTATGCCACCCGTAGTCAGCAAGGCAAGCGCACACTTTAGGGATTCCTGGGACATTACTCGGGCGGAATGGGAAAAGGATGGATTCGAGCTTCCACCTCTTAGTCCATTAGGTGCTATTTTCTCTTACGACAGTCAGAAAAAGCTCTCATACTGTATTCCCTTCCCGCACACCGCCAAGGCACTTCGAGAGGCCCTGGCTCGATAAGTATGGTGACTATCTCCTTGACGCCCAACGTTAGGAGTTCAGCGGCGAGCGAAGCGAGTCCGCTGCAACGACGGGTTAGGCGATGAATTCGCATACCAAGTGCAGTACAGCCAATTCACCTCTGGCGGATCCATAGAAGGAATGGCTACCTTCTCGGCTCATACCGCATCGCCACCGCTCCTGAGCCGAACTCGAGCCGGTCCACGAGCTTCAAGTCGACATACTTCGATAGCCCTGCGAACAGTGTCGGTCCATGGCCCACTAGCCTGGGGTGTACCACAAACTCGTATTCATCGATCAATCCCAGCTCCGCCAAAGCAAGCGGGAGCTTCACGCCTCCCAGGAACAGTCCCTTACCCGACTCCTGCTTGAGCTGCTGAACGGCCTTCACGAGATCCCCGCGCACGAGCTCTGCGTTCCAATCGACTCGGGACAAGGTACTCGACACGACGTGCTTCTTTGCCGCGTCGATCGTCCGTGCGAAGGGTTCCATCCACTCAGGCATGATTGCGGTCCGAGGCGACCGAAAGGCGGCTTCCATCATTTCATAAGTCACCCGCCCAAAAAGGAGCGCATCGGCACGATTGAGGTTCTCGACCGCGTGACGATGCAACTCTTCGTCCGGGACAATCGCACGATGATCGCAGCAGCCATCCAAGGTGACGTTGATGGAATATCGAAGTGGTCGCATAACGTAGGGGTGTATCAGTGATAACGGCGCTCAGTGCCGCCTAACCGCTCCAGTAGATATGCGTCAGCCGTCCGCTTGAGGGCTTGTGTTAGCTGCCGTTTCTTGATGTAGTCCAATATGCGTATGCGGCCTTGCCTCTTCCTGTTAGTGGAATTCTACTACGAAGACCCGAGGAGTGGATAGCCCGAGAGGCGCTGCCACCAAGCATCGCTTGGCAAGACCGCCTCGGGAATCACTCGTCGAAACTTCACGACGAATCCTCCGAGTTCCACAGACGTAGCATTCGGCGTCAGCCGAGTGCGGACCGGCTATCTTGGTCCGATGATAGGGCGATTAGGCCGAAGCCCAGCAACTCGAGGCGGCCACGGCGACCTCCAACAGAGCAACGGGCGAAGCCGGTTGCGGGCGCTCTGGGCAGATGCTCCGCAGGCCAACTCCTTAACAGGCTCATCCGTCCGCTGCAGAGGCCGAGCTTAGTCGCGTTTCTGACCCTGATGCTTTTTCCACCACAATCGAATCTGCTTCCGGTCAGATGTGCCTGAGAATAGCCGCGGCGGGTATACGCCTTGTCTAAAGCCATCGACCAGATAAGCGGTTTCTGCACCTATAGTCGACTGCGACCGCGGAGAGATCGAGGAGATAGATTTAACTACATGGCATGCAGGCTCGCGTGAGTCGAGTAGTGCATTAAGCCCGGCAGTTCCCGCTCAAGAACCCAATCCCTGTGTTCGTTCCACAGGGTGAAGGAGAAGCGATCGGGATTCTTAGCACATTGTCTCAATTCTTTCAAGAACTCGAATGCCGAACGATTTTGAAAATCGAACTCCTCCTGTGACGGCTCTTCTTGAGCCTCCGAAGAAGCTGACAACCTCGTGTTGAGGACGCGCGTTGGAGGCCGTGCTCACTGCCGCCACTGCATCTCCGTCGGAGGCACATCCGAGGAGCAGGGCAACGATCGGAATGCAGAATGTTGTTGCCCCTCACCGGCTGCCTCAGCAGTCCGGTGCAGGGGGCTGGATACTGATTTGAGGCCCCTCCCGCCTACCACTACGGTAGGCTGTTGGTTGGCACACCAAGAAAGGAGGCCTCGGTGAGATTCTACACGAAACAACATGTTCATTACTGTGGTATCGACCTCCACGCCCGCAGCCTCTATCTCTGCATCTTGGACC
>DASQEB010000542.1:0-10308 GCA_035633875.1 Thermoanaerobaculia bacterium | reverse complement strand
ACGCGAGGCCGCCGAGCGTGCAGCGGTCCTGACCCGTGCCCTCGATCGCGCGCGCCTGGAGGCCGAGCGCGCGACGCGCGTCAAGGACGAGTTCCTCGCGATGCTCGGCCACGAGCTGCGCAACCCCCTGGCGGCCATCCGCAACGCCCTGTTTCTGATGGACGAGGTGGGGACCCGCGAGGAGCGGGTGGTACGTCTGCGGGAGGTGATCCATCGCCAGACCCGGCACCTCGTACGCATGGTGGACGACCTCCTGGACGTCTCCCGGGTCACCCTGGGCAAGATCATCCTCAAGCGCCAGCCCCTCAATCTGGAGGACGTGGTCGCGCGCTGCCTGAACGAGCTGGGTCTGCGGTCCCTGGTCGAGAACCAGGGTCTCGAGTTGGAGTTCCGATCGCAGCCGGTGGCCGTGGAGGGGGACCCGGTGCGCCTCGAGCAGGTGGTCTGCAACCTCCTCCAGAATGCCATCAAGTACACCTCGCGCGGAGGGGCGCTGTCGGTCGAGGTCGGACCGGAGGGCGCCGAGTCGGTGATCCGGGTGCGGGACACTGGGATCGGTCTTTCGGCAGAGATGCTGGACAGGATCTTCGAGCCGTTCACCCAGGTGGAGAGCTCGCGCCAGCGCTCGGAAGGGGGGCTCGGGCTCGGGCTCCCTCTGGTCCGCAAGCTCATCGAGATGCACGGGGGGCGGGTGGAAGCCCGGAGCGACGGGCCAGGGAAGGGGAGCGAGTTCATCGTCCGCCTGCCGCTCCTCCGGGATGACGCCCGGGTCCGGGTCGCCCTCCATAAACAGGCACCCCGGGTGGTGACGCCTTGCGGACCGGCCGGCGGGCTCCACGTGCTCGTGGTGGAGGACAACCTGGACGGCCGGGAATCCCTGCGCGAGCTGCTGGAGATCTGGGGGCACCGGGTGGACCTCGCCGAAACCGGCCCCGAGGGGTTGGAGAAGGCCTTCGCCCTCCGCCCCGAGGTCGCCCTGGTCGACATCGGCCTGCCCGGTCTCGATGGCAACGAGGTGGCCCGCCGCATCCGCGCCGTCCTCGGCCGTGACCAGATCTCCCTGGTCGCCATGACCGGTTACGGTCAGCCCGAGGACCGCCGCCGCGCTCTCCAGGCCGGCTTCGATCGCTACCTCGTCAAGCCCGTGGACCCGGCCGTCCTCTCCCAGCTCCTCGCCGAGCTCCGACCCGACCGGGATGCGCCGCAGGTCGCCGCGGCGTCGTAGAGGTCAAAAGTTGAACGTCCGCAGCCGGGCCAGGGTCACCAGTACGACCGGGATCAGGTTGGTATTGACGAGGTCCTTGGCGCTGGCGACCCAGTCGTAGCCGTCCCGCAGGTCCAGGATCTCCATGAGCACCGACACCACGAGGCCGGGTACGACCGCCCAATAGGAGGTCAGGCGCCGGCGGAAGACGATCAGGGCGATCAACAGGCAGAGGAACCCGATGTAGACGTGGATGGCGTCCTTGGTCAGGGGCAGGACGGCCAGCCACCACAGCTTGAAGATCTGATAGTCGGATCGCATCGCCTCTGCCCTCAGCCTATCTCACCGGGGCCAGGGATGCGCAATCTTTGTGGAGGGAACGCCTCACCCTTCCGGGGTCTTCGCAGCGTCCGGCTTCAGCATGACTTCCGTCGGGCTGGGGGCCGCCTCGTCCTTCTTCTTCTCCTCGCGGACGTCCGGCAGCCGGTCCGGATCGATCCAGCCCCGCTCGGCCGCGTGGACCGCGGCGGCGACCGTGTCCTTCACCAGGAGCATGGGGATCCCCTCGTGCTCGATCTCCCGGGCCAGAGCCTGGACCTGGGCCTCCCGGCCGGGGCGGTTGCCCACGTCCCGGATGTAGATGGCCAGGACGCGGCCCGGGTGGCGGCGCACCACCTCCCGGTAGATCTCGGGGTCCTGCTCGCCGCTGTCGCCGATGAGGATGAAGCGGAGCTCAGGGTAGAGACCGAAGATCGGCTCGATGCAGCCGAGCTTGTGCTCCCGGGTGTCGGTCTTGAGGAGCTTCCGGGGATCGAGGCCGAAGTCCTTCAGCCGCAGGGGACCCTGGGGGATGTGGTGGAGGTCCATGAACTCGGCCAGCAGATCGTAGAGGTTCCACGGGCTCCCCGAGACAAAGAAGATCGGATTCGGCCCCCGCCCCTCCCGCTCCTCGTGGAGGGCGTCGTAAAAGGCGGCCACCCCCTTGAACGGCAGGCGGGTGTGAGCGTTGCGGAGGAACACCGTGCGGGCCATGGCCAGCTTCCGCGTCACCCCCGTCTCGATCACCGTGTCGTCGATGTCGCTGATGATCCCGAACCGGGCGTCCGGCTGCGGGACCATGATGGCGCCGATGGCGCGGACCGGCTCCGGGAGAGCCGGTTGGAGCAGGGTGAGCTCCACGCCGTGCCACAGCTTCGCGGGGTCGGGCCGCTCGGGGGGAGGGATCTCGAACCGGAAATAGCCCTCCTCGTCCGTGACCGCCTCCCCCTCCCAGCCGCCGAACCGGGCGAGGACCCGCGCGTTCTTCACCTCGTCGCTCTCGAAGCGCTTCCAGGTGTTCCCGATGTTCCTCCAGAGCGAGTCGCCCTTAGAGGACTCGCCGATGGGCTCGTCCTGGAGCACCCGCCCTTCCGCAAAGAGCCGATCGGCCGAGCCGAACCCCCGGTAGGCGAGGATCTGGATCGGGTCGTCCTGGTCGTACCGGGCCCTGAGCCGGTCCTTGACCACGTCGACTCTCCTCTCGACGCGGTCGGCGATTCGGAGCAGGCGGCGGGGGGGAGGGGGGGCGTCGGACATGGCTCATTGAGGTATTGCAAACTTCCCGCCCGGGCTCGCCGGTAAAGACACAAAGGACAACAAGGACCCAAAGGACCTCAAGGACAGGGGAAGACACGTCCTTGCTGCCCTTGATTCACAACCGCCGGTGCCGCCTTACCGGGATCGCCTGCCGCACCTTGCCCGTCCTTTCGAGATCGATCTCGGCCAGCGCGAGGCCGGGGCCGTCCGAGGCGACGGCGATCGGGATCCCCCAGGGGTCGACGATCATGGCGTGGCCCCAGGTCTGGGTGAGGCCGCCGTCGTCGTGCCGGCCGTGCTGGGCGGGAGCGATCACGTAGCACTGGTTCTCGATGGCCCGAGCCCGGATCAGGGGCTCCCAGTGGTCCTTGCCCGTGGCCAGGGTGAACGCCGAGGGGATCAGCAGCACGTCCGCGCCCTCGTCCGCGAGCCGGCGGTAGAGCTCGGGAAACCGCAGGTCATAGCAGATGGTGAGACCGAAGCGTCCCAGGGACGTGGAGACGGTCGTCACCGCCTCGCCGGGCTTGCACGTGGCCGACTCGGAGAACCTCACCCCGCCGGGGACGTCCACGTCGAAGAGGTGGAGCTTGCGGTAGGTGGCGAGGACGTCCCCCTCGGGCGAGAACAGGACGCTGGTGTTGTAGCAGCGCTGCGGCTCGTCGCTCTTCTCGTTGAACGAGCCCAGGAGCAGGTGGACGCCGAGCCTGCGGGCGAGCTCCGCGAAGCGGGAGCAGGTGGGCCCGTCCAGGGGCTCGGCGCGCCGCGCCTTTTCGCCGTGGGGACCGAGATAGTTGGTGTTCTCCGGCGTGGCGACGAAGCTCGCACCGGCGCCGGCAGCCCGCTCGATCAGAGTGCGGGCGGACTCCCAGTTGGCTTCCTCGTTCGAGGTGGAGGTGAGCTGGACGGCGGCGGCGAGGAACATACGGCTCTTGTAGCACAACTGGGCTACGCTAGTCTTACGTGGCGGCCCCGAAGCCTCGGGCGAGAACGGGCCGCCACGCGCTCCGGCGAGCGTAGCACAACGATGAGACATCCCCGGCAGGCTCCCTCTCCAGAGCAGCAGCGAGCTCCTGTCGTCACCGCGGTGGAGATGGGTTACGGCCACCTGCGCGCGGCGCACTCCCTGGCGTCGGCCCTCGGCACCGAGGTCGTTCTGGCCGACCGGCCGCCTCTCGTCTCTCCCGAGGAGCTGCGCCTCTGGAAGGCCTCCCGCCGGCTCTACGAGGCGACCTCGCGGGCCTCCCAGATCCCCGTCCTGGGCGTCCCCCTCCGCTCCGCCCTGGACGCCCTCACCTCGATCCCGCATCTCCATCCCCAGCGGGACCTCTCCGCTCCCACGTTCCCGGTGCGCTCTCTCCACCGGCTCATCGAGCAGGGCCTGGGCCGCGGGCTCGCCGACCTCCTCGCAGCTACCGGCGCGCCCCTCCTCTCCACCTTCTTCGCCTCCGCCATCGGCGCCGAGCACCTCGGCTGCGAGCGGGTCTATTGCGTGGTGACGGACGTGGACATCAACCGCGTCTGGGTGCCGCTGCGCCCCGAGCGCTCGAAGATCTTCTATCTGACGCCGAGCCACCGGGCGGTCCACCGGCTGCGCGCCTACGGCGTGCCCCGGGAGCGGATCGAGTTCACCGGCTTCCCCCTGCCGCACGACCTGATCGGCGGGCCCGACCTCCCCGTGCTCGTGCGCAACCTCGCCGGCCGCCTCGTCCGCCTCGACCCCAAGGGGGTCTTCCGCGACCAGACCCGGGGCGAGATCCACCACTTCCTGGGCGACCTCCCCGAGGACCAGGAGGACCGGCCTCCCCTCGTCACCTTCACCGTGGGCGGCGCCGGCGCCCAGGCGGACCTCGCGCGCCCCCTGCTCAAGGGACTGCGTCCCCTGGTCGACGAAGGAAAGCTCCGCCTCGCCCTGGTGGCCGGCGTGCGGGGGGAGATCGCGGTGAAGTTCCAGGAGTGGGTACGCGAGGCCGGGCTGGGCGCCCACCTGGGAGAGGCGGTGCGCGTCGAGCTGGCGGCGAGCCTCGAAGAGTACTTCCCCCGATTCAACCGGCTCCTGGCCGAGACCGACGTGTTGTGGACCAAGCCGAGCGAGATGACCTTCTTCGCCGCCCTGGGAATCCCCCTCGTCCTTACCGATCCTCTGGGAGTGCACGAGGGCTATAATCGTCGTTGGGCGATCGAGAACGGCCCGGGCCTCAAGCAGCGGGACCCCCGCTACGCCGAGTTCTGGATGCGCGAATGGCTCAACGAAGGCACCCTCGCCGCCGCCGCTTGGTATGGCTTCCTCCGCCTGCCCAAGTACGGCCTCTACCAGATCCTCGAGACTGTGATGGGAAGGGAGGCGTCCTCCCTCCCCATAAGAGAGGGGGCCCGATCGCCCAAAGTTTCCACCCTGGGCTGACCGGACGTCGCCCTGCGGGCGATGCGAACGCCTGCACCGGGGGCCACCGTTTGGGTTGGATGATCGCTCCTCTGGAGCGACGTTAGGGTAGCCCAGGCTGGAAACCCTGGGCGAGGGAGGGGCTCTCCCCCGGGCCGGAAACTTTTCGCACGCCCCGGGCGTCAAAAACAGCAGGAGGAGCACCGATGCAAATCTCCGGGCGCGCCACCCCCCTCCCCCGCCTCCTCGCCACCCTCGCCCTCGCCGCCGCCCTCCCTCTCGGAGCCCAGGACCGGAAGCCGGACCAGAAGCAGCAGCGCCAGGGCTTCTCGGAGCGGACCGACGTGGTGGTCGTCGAGGTCCCCGTCCAGGTCATCCGCGACGGCAAGCCGGTCAAGGGCCTGACCGCGGCGGACTTCGAGATCTATGAGGGACGCAGGAAACAGGAGATCACCGGCTTCGAGGTCCTCGACCTCTCCGCCTCCGCCACCGCAGCCCGGCCGGCGGAGAAGCCGGCCCTCTCCCTCGCCGCGCGGCGGCGGTTCCTGATGATGTTCGACCTCTCCTTCTCCAGCCCGGAATCGGTGGTCAAGGCGGGCGGCGCGGCCCGCGAGATCCTGGACGACTTCCACCCCTCCGACCTCGTGGCCGTGGCGGTCTACAGCCCGACCAAGGGGCCGCGCTTCGTCCTCGGCTTCACGAGCGACCGGCGGCAGGTCGACCTGGCCCTGGACCGGCTGGACTGGGTCGAAGAGAGCGGGCGCGCCATGGCCGACCCCCTCTTCCTGGTGGCCGACATAGGGGGCGGAAGGGTCGCCGACATGGAGCGGCCGGGGAGCTCGGGCCGCCGGCGCGAAGCCGCGGCGGACGCGGCCGACGCGGCCGGCAACGCCGATGTCGGGGCCGGGCTCAACGCGAGCCTCGAGCAGTTGGCGATCGTGGCCGAGCAGCGGAACGAGAACACTCTGAGGAGCCGCAGCATCATCGCCTTCACCCGCGCCCTCGGCGAGTTCGCCCAGGTGCTCGGGAGCATCCAGGGCCGCAAGCACGTCCTCTTCCTCTCCGAAGGATTCGACAGCCAGGCCATCCTGGGGACCACCGACCCGGGCGAGATCGCCCGCATGGACGACGCCTCGGTCTGGGGCGAGCACTGGGCAATCAACAACGAGACCCGGTTCGGGGACACCAAGACCGGCAGCCAGTTGGAGGAGATGCTGGAGGAGCTGCGCCGCGCCGACTGCGCCGTCCAGGCGATCGACATTGGCGGCGTGCGGGCCAGCGCCAACGCCCACGACCAGTCCGTGGGCACGGACAGCCTGTTCATCATGGCCAACTCCACGGGTGGCGAGCTCTATCGCAACTTCAACGACCTCTCCGAGGCCATCGAGGCGATGCTGGAGCGCACCAGCGTCACCTACGTCCTCTCCTACCAGCCCGAGGTGCGGCAGGACGGCTCGTTCCACAAGGTGCGGGTCGAGCTCAAAAATGCCGGCCGCGGCGCCCGGGTGGTCCACCGGCCCGGCTACTACGCTCCCAAGCCCTACAACGAGCGGACTCCCCTCGAAAAGGTCCTAGAGACCGCCGGCAAGGTGGTGGGCGGTCAGGAAGGGGGGCCGGTCGCGACCTCGGTGCTCGCGGCGCCCTTCCAGATGCCCGGAGGCAAGGCCTACGTGCCCGTGCTCCTCGAGATCGACGGCCCGAGCCTCCTCGCCGGCCTGGAAGGCGACCTGCTGCCGGCCGAGATCTACGTCTACGCCATGGATGCGGACGGCGCCGTCCGCGACTTCTTCACCCAGGTCGTGGGCCTCGAGGTCTCCAAGGCCGGCCCGGCCCTGCGCCAGAGCGGGCTCAAGTTCTTCGGCGACCTGGACCTCGAGCCCGGCTCCTACTCCATCCGGGCGCTGGTGCGCAACGGCCTGACCGGGGCCTTCGGCCTGCGGGTGGCCACGGTCGAGGTGCCGGCCTTCGACGCGGCGAGACCGGTCCTCCTCCCTGCCTTCTTCCCCGAGCCCACGGGGCGCTGGCTGATCGCCCGCGAGACGTCGAGCCTGGACCGCAAGGTGCCCTATCCCTTCATGGTCAGGGAGCAGCCGTTCATTCCGGCGTCGCTTCCGGCCCTGCGTCCGGAGGAGGCGGCGCGGCTCTCCCTCGTCGGCTACAACCTCGGCCCCGGGCAGCTCACCGCCAGGACCGTGGTAATGACCGCCGACGGCCGGGAGGTCGGCTCTGGCGAGATCGAGCTCCTCGACCGGGAAGCGCGCACCGGCACCGGTCCCGACCGCCTGCTCGCTACCTTCCGGCCGCCCAAGCTCCAGCCGGGGGAGTACCTGCTCCTCGTCACCGTGACCGACGCCAACGGCACCGCCGAGACGAGCGTCTCCTCCTTCGTGGTGCCGGCAGTCCAGGGGGCGAAGGGGTAGCGCGGCTCCCGCCCAGAAACCTCACCCCCTCTCCCGTCGCCCTCCCCCCGGCCGGGCCCCCGGCCGGGAGAGGGGGACCCGGTCCCTCAGGGTTTCGGTCGTTTGGGAGGGATCTCTTCGCCACCCTTCCTCGGAAATCAGGGTGTCATCCGGCAATGCCGTCCGCAGGCGTTCCCCCTCTCCCGGGGGAGGGGAGGGCGATGGGAGAGGGGGACAGGGGGTGAGGTCTGAGCGGGCGGGAGGCTTTCCAGGGACGAGACCCCTCCCGCGCGGGACGAGTCCCGCCCCTGATGGGACGAGGCTTCGCGCCGAGGAGGGACGCTAGACTCATGGATCTGGAATCGGACTCCAGCGTCCCCTGCAATGGGAGGAACCATGCGAATCTCCAGGCGCGCCATTCCCTTCTTTCCGCGGCTCCTCGCCGCGGTCCTCACCCTCGCCGCCCTCCCCCTGGGGGCCCAGGACCCGAAAGACACGAACCAGCGGCAGGGCTTCTCGGAGCGGACCGACGTGGTGGTCGTCGAGGTGCCCGTCCAGGTCGTCCGCGACGGCAAGCCGGTCAAGGGCCTGACCGCGGCGGACTTCGAGCTCTATGAAGGCCGCAAAAAGCAGCGGATCACCGGCTTCGAGGTCGTGGACCTCTCCGCCGCCCCGGCGGACAGGCCCGCGGAGAAGCCGGCCCTCTCCCTCGCCGCGCGGCGGCGGTTCCTGATGATGTTCGACCTCTCCTTCTCCGCTCCGGAGTCGGTGGTCAAGGCCCGCGAAGCAGCCGTGCAGATCCTGGACGACTTCCACCCCTCCGACCTCGTGGCCGTCTCGGTCTACAGCCCCAGCAAGGGGCCGCGCTTCGTCCTCGGCTTCACGAGCGACCGTCAGCAGGTGAAGATGGCCCTGGACCGCCTGGAATGGGTGGAAGGCAGCGGACGCACCACCCTCGATCCGCTCTTCATCGTGGCGGGCGCAGGCGGCGACGGGGGAGGCGGAATCTCCGATATGGAGCCGCCGAAACCTCCCCGGCGGCGCGACCGCGCGGAGGACGTCGCCGACGCGGCCGGGAACGATCCCTACGTCAGCGGGCCCAAGGTCTCCGTCGGGCATTTAGCCATCGTGGACCGTCAGCGGAGGGAGAACAACATCAAGAGCCGGGCCATCGTCGACTTCACCCGTGCCCTCTCCGAGTTCGCCCAGGTCCTCGGGAGCATCCAGGGCCGCAAGCACGTCCTCTTCCTCTCCGAGGGGTTCGACAGCCAGGTGTTCCTCGGAACTGCGGACGAGGGCGAGATCGCCCGGATGGACGAGGCCTCGATCAACGGCCAGCACTGGGCGATCAACAACGACACCCGGTTCGGCAATTCGAAGACCGGCAGCCAGCTCGAAACAATGCTGGAAGAGCTCCGGCGCGCCGACTGCGCCGTCCAGGCCGTGGACATCGGCGGCGTACGGGCGGCCGCCAACGCCAACGACACGACCGTGGGAACGGACAGCCTCTTCACCCTGGCCAACGCCACCGGCGGCGAGCTCTACCGCAACTTCAACGACCTCGCCGAAGCCATGGAGACGATGCTGGAGCGCACCAGCGTCACCTACGTCCTCTCCTACCAGCCCGAGGTCCGGCACGACGGCTCGTACCACAAGGTGCGGGTCGAGCTCAAAAACGCCGGCCGCGGCGCCCGGGTGGTCCACCGGCCCGGCTACTACGCCCCCAAGCCCTATAACGAGCGGACCCCGCTCGAAAAGATGCTGGAGACCGCCGGCAAGGTCGTGGGCGGCCAGGAAGGAGGGCCGGTGGCGGCCTCGCTCCTCGCGGCCCCCTTCCAGACGTCCGGAGGCGAAGCCTACGTGCCCGTGCTCCTGGAGATCGATGGCCCGGACCTCCTCGCCGGCCACGCGGGCAACCTGCTCCCGGCCGAGGTCTACGTCTACGCCATGGACGCCAAGGGCGTCGTCCGCGACTTCTTCACCCAGGTCGTGGGCCTGGATGTCGCCAAGACCGGCCCGGCCCTGCGCCAGAGCGGGCTCAAGTTCTTCGGCGACCTGGACCTCCCGCCCGGCTCCTACTCCATCCGCGCGCTGGCGAGGAACGGCATCACCGGCGCCTTCGGCCTGCGGGTCGCAACCGTCGAGGTGCCGGCCTTCGACGTGGCCAAGCCTGTCCTGCTCCCGGCCTTCTTCCCCGAGCCCACGGGCCGCTGGCTGATGGCCCGGGAGACCTCGAGCATGAACCGTGAGATCCCCTATCCGTTCATGGCCAAGGAGCAGCCGTTCATCCCGGCGTCGCTTCCGGCCCTGCGGCCGGAGGAGAAGGCCCGGCTCACCCTCGTCGGCTACAACCTGGGAACCGGGCAGCTCACCGCCCAGACCGTGGTGATGACCCCCGACGGCCGGGAGGTCGGCTCTGGCGAGATCGAGCTCCTCGAGCGGGAAGCGCGCACCGGCAACGGCCCCGACCGCCTGCTCGCCACCTTCCAGCCGCCCAAGCTCCAGCCGGGCGAGTACCTGCTCCTCGTGACCGTCACCGACGCCAACGGCACGGCCGAGACGAGCGTCTCCTCCTTCGTCGTGCCGGCAGGGCAGGGGACGAAAGGATAGGCGACCGGGAGCGCCGGCGTCCCGCCGGCCTGCGAGCTCGAAAACGAGTAAGTCGGCCAGCGAGACGCCGGCGCTCCCAGGGGGCCTCCTGCCGAGAGATCACATTCCCCGAAATGGAACCGCGACTGGCGCCATCCAGT